>NZ_JBNGCU010000134.1:0-3701 GCF_049974945.1 Methanocrinis sp.
ATCACAAAGGCGATAGTCGAGTCCTACATGGAGTCCTTTCTTAAGTACACCGACGTGGACGTGGCTCTGGTGGGAGCGGGCCCCGCAAACCTGGTGGCGGCCAAGAAGCTCGCCGAGGCCGACGCCAAGACGGTGGTCTTCGAGAGGAACCTCGCCGTCGGCGGCGGGATCTGGGGCGGTGGGATGATGTTCCCCCGGATCGTCGTCCAGAAGGAGGGGTGTAGAATCCTGGACGAGTTCGGGGTATGGTACCGGGAGTACGAGGAGGGCTACTACATCGCCAGCTCCATCGAGACGGTGGCCAAGCTGACGGCGGGGGTCATCGACGCCGGGGCCGAGATCTTCAACCTGGTCACCGTAGAGGACGTCATGATCCGGGAGGACGAGAGGATCGCAGGCCTGGTCATCAACTGGGAGGCGGTGGAGAGGACGAGGCTTCACGTTGATCCCCTCTCAGTGAGGGCCAAGGTGGTCATCGACGGGACCGGCCACGATGCCAACATCTGTAACGTCGTCCAGAGAAAGATCCCGGGGGCCAAGGTGGGGTCCCTGGGCGTCGTCGGCGAGAAGCCGATGTGGGCCGACGTCGGCGAGAAGACCGTCGTCGAGGTGACCCAGGAGGTCTACCCGGGCCTCATCGCCACGGGGATGGCAGCGGCGGCCGTTGCCGGAGGGCCGAGGATGGGACCGATCTTCGGCGGGATGCTCCTCTCCGGAGAGAAGGCCGCTATGCTGGCCCTGGAGAAGCTGGGGCTATAAGGCCGCAGTCTTAGAATGGGATCTCAATGTCGCCGATCAGGGGCGGGTACGACCTCGCCCGTTTCATCCTCGCCCGATATTCGGGAAAGGTGGTCGAGGTGGGGGTGGGAAGGGCCCCCGACGTAGCCCTCCTCCTCGGCCCCTATCTGGAGGTCGTCCCCACCGACAAGGAGGGACGGAACCTAGGTGGCCTCGCCGTCGTCGCAGACGACATATTCACGCCGAACCTGGCCCTCTACCGTGGGGCCACTCTACTCTACTCCATAAGGCCGCCCCTGGAGATGCAGCTCGCCGTCGGAAGGCTCGCCCGAAAGATCGGGGCCGACGTGATCATAAGGCCACTCGCTGAAGAGGTCGCCCAGATCCCGGGATTTCGCCGGACCCTGGTCAACGAGGGCGAGGCCCGCTTCTACCTTTTTACGACCTCTTCATCGCTCTCCTCTTCTCTCTGAGCGCCTCGGAGCTCAGCGGGCCTGGGCTCCCCCCTGGGGAAGGTTTCGATGCTTGAAGATCTCCGCCGCCACCACCACCGCCGAGGCCACGAAGACGATGGCGGTCCAGCTCTCGGCTCCGAGGGGGGCGGTATCGAAGAGCTTCTGCATGAAGGGCACGTATATCGCCACCAGGAGGGCGGCCAGGGATGCGGCCAGGCCCAGGACCAGCTTTTTGTTCGTCCTCGGGTCCATGCTGAAGAAGGAGTCGGTGAGGGAGCGGCTGTTGTAGGCGTTGTAGAGCTCGAAGATCACCAGAGCTGCAAAGACCGTAGTTCTGGCCACCTCGAGTGGCATGCCTCCTCTCAGGGAGATGGCGTAAAGGCTGAGGGTCCCGATGAAGATCACCGCCGATATCCCCAGGGTGTAGAGGAAGAGGCCTCTGGTCAGGATCGGCTCGGCGGGGTTTCGGGGCTCTCTCGTCATCAGGTCGGAGTGGCCGGGCTCGACGGCAAGGCCGATCGCCGGAAACTCGTCGGTGACGATGTTGATCCAGAGGATCTGGAGGGCGAGCAGAGGCACCGGAAGGCCCAGCATGACCCCTATGAAGATGGTCATCACCTCGGCGAAGTTGCAGGAGAGGAGGTAGCTGGAGGCCTTTCTGATGTTGGCGTAGATCCTCCTGCCCTCCTCCACCGCCGCGACGATGGTGGCGAAATTGTCGTCGGCGATGACCATATCCGAGGCCTCCTTGGATACCTCGGTCCCGGTCTTTCCCATGGCCACCCCGATATCGGCGGTCCTGAGGGCGGGGGCATCGTTGACCCCGTCGCCGGTCATGGCCACGACGTGCCCCTTTCCCCTGAAGGCCTCGACGATCCTCACCTTGTGCTCGGCGGTGGTCCGGGCGAAGATGGAGACCTCCTCGATCACCACCCTGAGATCGGCTTCGTCCATCCTCTCCAGCTCCGTCCCTTCCAGGACTCGGCCACCCTCGTTCAAGATGCCGAGCTCTCGGCCTATCGCCGAGGCGGTGAGCTTGTGGTCGCCGGTGATCATCACGGGCTTGATCCCGGCGGCCTTGCAGACTTTGATCGCCTCCTTCGCCTCCTCTCTCGGCGGGTCCATCATCCCCACCAGTCCCAGGAAGATCAGGTCAGACTCCACGCCGTCCCGTTCGAGGTCTGCTCCGGCATCCATCTCCTTTTTGGCCAGGGCCAGTATCCGCAGGCCCTGGCCCGCCATCTCGTCAGCGGCGGCCAAGGCCTTCGAGCGGTCCTCGGCGTTTATCGGCTCCTCGGCGCCGTCTCGCATGATCCTCGAGCAGAAGTCGAGGACGGTCTCGGGCGCTCCTTTCATGGATACGGTCAGCCCCTCGGGGGATCTATGGACGGTGGTCATCCTCCTCATCTCCGAGTCGAAGGGAAACTCCACCTCCTCGGAGACGTACCAGCTCTCGACCCAGTCGAGGACGCCCCCCTTGGAGGCGGCGACGATGAGGGCACCTTCGGTGGGGTCGCCGATCACCCGCCAGCCCTCCGGCCCCTCTTCGAGCTTGGAGTTGTTGCAGAGGGCCCCGGCGGCGAGGAGGGCGGCGAGGTGTTTATCCTGCTGGGGCGAAAGCTTCTCTTCGGCCCCCTCTCCCCTCTCCTCCACCGCCCCCATCTCATCCGTCGCCCCCTCGCCTTTCAGGAGGAAGGACCCCTGGGGGTCGTAGCCGGTCCCGGTCACCTCCACCTTCCGGGTCGTCCAGATCCACCTCACCATCATCTCGCCCCGAGTCAGGGTCCCGGTCTTGTCGGTGCAGATCACCGTCGTCGATCCCAGGGTCTCCACGGCGGGAAGACGGCGGATTATGGCGTTCTTTTTGGCCATGATCTGGGTTCCGTAGGCTAGGGTGATGGTGGTGACGAAGGGAAGCGACTCTGGGATCCCGGCGACGGCCAGGGCGGCGGCGATGATCAGGGTCTCCAGGACCGGAGCGCCCCGGAAGACCTCCACGATGAAGATGATGGCGCAGGCGGTGAGGACCACCAGAGCGAGTTGCTTTGCCAACTGCTGGAACTTGATCTTTATCGGCGGGTCCTCGGGCCGTTTCTGAACCAGGCCCGAGATCCGCCCCAGCTCGGTATCCGTCCCCGTCCCCGTGACCACAGCTCTGCAGTTGCCGTAGACGACGATCGTCCCCATGTAGACCATGCTGGTCCGGTCGGCGAGGTGGGTCTCCTCGGCCACGGCCCCGGCCCCCTTCTTCTCGGGGACCGACTCGCCGGTGAGAGATGACTCGACCACCTGCAGCGAGGTCTCCTCGATCACCCGAGCATCGGCGGGGACCTTGTCTCCCGCCTCCAGATAGACCACGTCGCCGGGGACCAGGTCCCGGACCGGGATTCGGCTCATCTTGCCGGAGCGGATGACGTCCGCCTCCGGCGCCACCATCTCCTGGAGGGCCTCCATCGCCCTCTCCGCCTTGTACTCCTGGACGAAGCCGATGAGGGATATGAAGAAGAT
>NZ_JBNGCU010000135.1:0-3697 GCF_049974945.1 Methanocrinis sp.
AGGTCATCTGGGAGATCGAGTTCCGGGGGTCGAAGCGGGCCGAGGTCGAGCACCACGGCTTTGAGATCTACGAGCATATGAGCAGGCTGCGGGAGGCGGGGCTGGAGTTTGTGGGGATGAGCTCAGTGGGGCCGTCGATCGCCGTTGTCACCGAGCGGTCTGAGGCGGAGATGGCCGAGATTCTGGCGCCGATGGGACTCAAGATGACCATATCCACGAAGGTGGACAATAAGGGGCTGAAGGTCGATAGGGTCGGGCAGCTTTAGAGGAGGGGGTCCGGCAGCTTCTCCTCCGGCCCGTAAGGAAGCGTCGCCCTGTGCATGACCAGGCTCTCGTCGAAGTGTAAGGCTCTGTTAAGGACCAGCCGCTTACCCGAATCGGTGAGGGCGTAGACCGGTATGGATATCCCAATCTGGAGCTTCGCCTGCCTCCCCACCACCTCCCGGACCGTCCGCGAGGCGCAGGCCCAGACCACGTCGCAAGTTTCGGCCAAGACCTCCGCCTGATCCTCGGCGACGTCGAGGTTGTGGACCGCGAATATCACCGGCCCCTCGCCCGCGGAAGTCGAAGCCATCTTTCGGATCTCCTCGGCCTCGAAGGCCCTCCTTCCGGTGATGGTGACGACGATTCTCTCGTAGCCGGCGGCAAGGGCCCTCCTGTACCCCTCGACCTGATCGATGGTACACCGGTCGTCGAGGAGGATGCATCCACGCTCCCGAAGGCCAGCCTGGATCTCCTCGATAGGCTCTGTCCTGACCAGGCCGGTCATGTGGGCGCCCAGGGCGGCGACCACCTCGGTTCTCGTGGCGACGACCGTCCCCGCCCCCTCGCAAACGACGACGGCCGCGTCCACAAGCCCCTCCTTCATCCCGTCGGAGATCATCTCGGAGGCGCCGAAGCTGACGGGCCGCTCGGATAGCTCCAAGACCCGATGGGGGCTGTACATCCCCAGCTCCTTCATATGCACCCTCAGAACCGATTCGACCGTCTCTCTCGACTCAGCCTCGATGCCGTAAAGGCCGCTTCGCAGGGGGCACCATTTGACCTTCGGTTCGGAGAGAACCTCGATCTTCCCGTCACTCACCCTCACCAGAGCCCCGGCCATCTCCAGTAAGTGCTCTGTCAAACGAATCCGCCTTCGAACTCCGATCTCTTCATCCCTTGGACTCGAGTTCGTCCCGGGGGACGAACTTCAGGGCCACCGAGTTGATGCAGTACCTCTGCCCCGTTGGGGGAGGCCCGTCCTCGAAGACGTGGCCGAGGTGGGAGTCGCACCTCGCACAGACCACCTCGGTTCGGGTCATGCCGTAGCTTCTGTCCTCCCTCTCATCCACACTCTCCTCGGATATCGGCGCCCAGAAGCTCGGCCAGCCCGAGCCCGAATCGAACTTCGTCTCCGAGGAGAAGAGGTCATTTCCGCAGGCTACGCACCGGTAGATCCCCTCCTCCTTGAATTTGTAGTACTTGCCGGAGAAGGGGGGCTCCGTCCCCCGCTTCCTGGTGACGATGTACTCCTCCCGGGAGAGGATCTTCTTCCACTCCTCGTCGGTCTTGACCATATTTTCCGCCATCTGCCCCACCACCTCGCGAAAGTTCCAGGAGTTCTATCAAGAGACCCTCATTTCCAGCTCTCGAAGGCGACGATCTCATCCATCTCCTTCCTCGGCCTCGAGGCTGGCGACTCGTCGGGGTAGCCCAGGGGAAGGAGAGCCACCACCCTCACCTGGGGGGGGATGTTCAGGACCTTCTTCACCTCCTCCTCGTAGAAGGCCCCGATCCAGCAGGTTCCAAGCCCCTCCTCCGCCGCCTGGAGGACCATGTGCTCGACGGCTATGGCGAGGTCGATGGGGTAGGTGAGCTGGCCGCAGGTCATGACGTAATCGGTGACCGTGGCGCAGGCCGCGATCACCACCGGCGCATCGCCGACGAAGGTCTGGCCCTTGGCCGCCTCGGCGAGCCGCTTCCGCCTCCCCTCATCCCGAACGACGACGAACCTCCACTCCTGGAGGTTCTTGGCGGAGGGGGCCAGCCTTGCCGCTTCCAAGACCCGGTCGAGCCTGTCGTTATCGACCTTCCGGTTCTGGTACTTTCTTATGCTCCTCCTCTTCTGGATCGCTTCGGTGACCTCCATCTCATCACGCCCTCTTCTTCAGCTCTTTCTGGATCTCGATCCCCAGATCGGTGAAGTTCCAGGCCCCATCGTTCTCCTCGATGAGACCCTTCCCCCCCAACTCTTCCAGCACCCTTCCAGCAGCAGGGGCGGTCAGGTGGCTGAACTTGGCGATCTTGGCGGCGGGCTGGGGCCCCTTCGATTCGATGACCTCCATCACCCTTATCCTCTGCTTGTTTCCCATCACAAAGCCTATCATCTCTTCCATCATCTTGCGCCTCCTCGGTTCAAGTTTCAGTCCAATTTCGGTTCGAATTTCGGTTAAGATCTTGCGTTAGGTTTATGTTCCACCAGATGACACTGATATCCGCGGGCTAGTCCGGGTGGCTCGGCGTCACCTGTAACCCGAGATCGCCGATATGCGGGGGACGAAGCTGGTGGACGACTGCGGTGCCGCAGGTTCAGTCCAGTTGCCGACTGTGATTCTCCGCCCTGCGGGGACAGCATTGGTGGTTGGGCCTGCCGGAGGGCAGGTCTGGCCACCTCAACTGCGGGGACCGGTTCAGGCCCGGAAGGGAGCAGACCTACCGCAGATAACTGTCGCTTGCAGACTTGCGGGGAGGAGAAGGTCTCTGGGTCAACTGGCCTGCGGTATTGCAGGCAACCGCCGGCGCGCCCGCATTAAAAAATAGATTTCGCAAGAGTATAAACCTATCCGAGATAGATTTTACTCGATCTTGATCTCCTTCCCCTTCTCGGCCTTCACCTTCTTCTCCAGCTCGATGGAGAGGACGCCGTTCTTGTACGATGCTTTGGCGCTCTCGGGGTCGACCTCAGAGTCGAGGGTGATAGTCTTGGCGAACTTCTTCTCGCCGGTCGTCTCGATCCGGACGGTTCGCTCGGTCGAGTCGAGCTTGATGTTCTCCTTATCGACCCCGGGAAGCTCGGCGAAGATCTTGTAGAGGTCGCCGTCTTCCATCACGTCTACCAGGGGCTCCCGGCCAGCACTCGGCTCGATCCCGCCGCGACTGGGCCGGATGTTCCCGAACTCCTGGAAGGTCGGCTCCTTTCCCGGCTCTGCGGTGTAGCTGAAGCCGTAGACGAAGGGGCCGTAACGGCGGGCGGTCCCCTCGGAGGTCTCCTCCTCCCGGACCAGATCCTTCAGATCCTCGGGTATCCCCTCCTGGAATCTCCTGATCAGGTCCTCGAAGGGATCCCGGTAGATCCCCTCCTCCCTCTCCTCCTCGAAGGGAAAGCCCCGGAAGATGCTCTCGAAGGCGTCGAATATGGATGGGTATCTTCTCTTTCTCATGGAATTTGTCACCTCATTTTTATCGGTCGATCCTATTATTATGGGGGCGCTGAGATATACGTTTTTTGGTGATCGTGGGGGGATGGTTTCGGTCGTCCCGAGGAAGGCTCGAAATGAAATTTTGTCTGCAACCTGAAGCTCCAGCTGGGGGTCTGAAAGGCCATAGAGCTGCTGGAGAATTAAAAGTTTGATTATTATAATTATGTCAATATTAGGTCTGTCGCATCGTTCGGTGTCATTCTTATAAAGGCTATTGCCTATCGGTAGAACTCGGC
>NZ_JBNGCU010000136.1:0-3673 GCF_049974945.1 Methanocrinis sp.
TCGAACGTCGACTTCCTCGACCTGATGAGGAGCTGCCCGAGGCTCCGGGCCGTCCAGGTTCCGCCCTCCTACCACAAGACCATGTCCAAGGCGATCAAGCTCTTCCTGGAGATGCAGGGGATCGACCTTTTGGAGGGCGACGTCTGGGGTCACAGGAAGGACATCGACGAGTACTATGTGGTGGACGAAGAGGCGATCGAGGAGATCGGAAACCTCATCAAAGAAGGCGATAGCATCGAGGAGACAACCGCTGCGATCCAGAGAAAGACGAGGCTCGCCCCCGACCTGATCAAGTACATCGCCAAGTCCAAGATCACCGCCTGATAGTCCAGGCGGACCTTGGACCAAACCATCTATTATTCGATTATATTAATTATATAAATTTGTATTAGTTATATCAATCTTCGAAGGTATCCTCTTCTCAACTGTCCCGCCTCTTTAGTCTATCTCTGATCCCCCTCCAGTGGGACCCCCGCCAGTAGAGCTTGCCGCAACTCTCGCACCTCCAGAGGGCCGGTCCCCCCTCCGGGCGGCGGGGGTCGTCGCAGCTCTCTGATTCCACCACCTCTTGGAGGAGACCGTTGCAGAGGGTGCACCTCACCGGCTCCGGCTCCAGGAAAATTCCCGCATCCTCGATCTCAGAGAGCTGCTCATCGAGGTCCGAGGAGCTTATGAGGATGCATCTGGCCTCTGCCTTCTCGCATCTTTTTGCCAGGAGCTTATCCCTGGTGAGGAGCGTCCTCCCCTCGGCCAGGGCGATCTCGATCAGGTCTGAGTCGTCGGCCCCCTCTGGGGGGTTGGAGACGTCGTGGCCCGCCATCCTCATCCAGCGAGCGAGCCTCATCAGCATCAGGTCTGCTATATAACGACGGTCTTTCACCATCCTTTGAGGGGACGTCCGCAACTATTTATCTGTCGATCGCCCTGGTCCGCCCATTATGAAGAAGGCGATGAGCAACGTGGACGTGGCGGCGGTCGCCGAGGAGCTGCGAGAGAAGCTGGTGGGCGGTTTCGTCGGCAAAGCCTACCAGCTCGCCCCGGACAGGGTGGTGATCTCCTTCCAGTCCCCCGGCCAGGGAAAGCTCGACCTCCTCATCGAGGCCGGGAGGCGAATTCACCTAACAGAGAAGCCCCGGGAGGCTCCCAAGATGCCACCCCAGTTTCCGACGATGCTCCGAAGCCGGCTCACTGGCGGCCGGGTGGCGGAGGTCCGTCAGCACGGCTTCGATCGGGTGGCAGAGATCGAGATCGAGCGAGGGGACGATTCTTACGTCCTCATCGCCGAGATCTTCCCCAAAGGGAACGTACTCCTCCTCGACGACTACGGGAGGATTGTTCTGCCCCTCCGGCCTCTCGCCTTCCGGGACAGAAGGCTTCTCGCCGGCGAGAAGTACCAGTATCGTGAAGCTCAGCTCGATCCGAGGACTGTCTCGAGAAACGACCTCGCCTTCCTCCTCGCCGCCTCAGAGTCCGACCTGGTCAGGACTCTGGTCCGGGGTCTGAACATGGGCGGGACCTATGCCGAGGAGGTCTGTCTCAGGGCGGGGCTGGAGAAGACGACCCCGGCTCATTCCCTCTCCGGCGAGGAGATCGACCGGGTCCATCGGGCTCTGGGAGAGATCTTCGGCCTCGTCCAGATCGAACCCCACTTCGTCCTCGATCATGGGAATCTCGTCGACGTCGTCCCCGCGCCCCTGGAGGTCTACGGCGACCTCGAGCGTCGGGACTTTGAGAGCTTCAGCCGGGCCCTGGATGAGTACTTCTCCTCCGAAGAGGAGATGGGGCCGAAGCCCAAGACGAGTCTGGAGCGGAGAAGGGAGATGCAGGAGCGGTCGATCCGGGAGTTTCGGGATAAGGAGAGAAAGTTCGCCGCCCTGGGAGAGAAGATCTACGAGCGGTATGGAGAGGTCGACTCCATCCTCAGCGCCATATCCGGGGCCCTCGATAAGGGGTATACCTACTCTGAGATCCTGGCGAAGATCAAGACCTCGGGCCTTCCGATCGCAGATAAGATCCTATCCCTCGACTACCAGGGCGAGCTTTGCCTCCGGCTCGACGAAGCCCCCGGCGAGGCCGGGGTTGAGGGCGATTCTGGGGGGGCTGAGCTGGAGCTGAACGCCAACCTCACCGTTCCCCAGAACGCCCAGCGCTACTACGACCGGGCCAAAGAGCAGGCGAAGAAGAGGGAGGGGGCAGAGAAGGCCCTGGAGGAGACGATCAGGATCATCGGGAGGAGGGCCGCTCCCGAGAAGATCAAGACCAGGAAGGTCACCAGGCGCCGAAAGCCGAGGTGGTACGAGCGTTTCCGGTGGTTTGAGTCCTCCGACGGCTTCCTAGTCATCGGAGGAAGGGACGCGAGCGGAAACGAGGAGATTTACTCCAAGTATCTCGAGAAGCGGGACCTCGCCCTTCACACCGACGTTCCTGGAGCGCCTCTCACCGTCGTCAAGACGATGGGCGAGGAGGTTCCCGAGTCGACCCTCCGGGAGGCGGCGGAGTTCGCGGTCAGCTACTCCAGCATCTGGAAGGCGGGGCTCTTTGAGGGGGACTGCTATCTCGTTAATGCAGAGCAGGTGACCAAGACCCCGGAGCCGGGCGAGTTCATCAAGAAGGGCGCCTTCGTGATCCGGGGCGAGCGGCGGTACTATCGGGACGTCCCCGTCGGCATCGCCATCGGCATCGCCGAAGATCGGCTAATCGGCGGTCCGGTCTCGGCGACGAAGCCGAGGGCCGACCCCGTCGTCGAGATCGAGCCGGGCGAGTTGAGCCCCGAGGACCTGGCCAAGAGGATCTATCGGACCTTCGCCGAGAGGGAGGAGGACAGAAGGCACCTCAAGGCCGTCGCCTCCATCGATCGGATAGTGAGCTTTCTGCCGCCTGGAGGGTCGAGGGTGAAGGGGTGATCTCCGCTCAGGAGAGTTAGAAAGCCGTCTATCCAATCTATATTTCGGGCTTTGAGATTTTAAAACCAATAAAACTCTTTTTTCCTTCTTTTAACCGATTAAATCAGTTTTATAGCTATAAAATGTCATATTGTGAGTAATACTTATATTCAACTCGTTTTAGTCGGCTAAAATAAATAAAAATTCTATAAATATGAAAATGAAACAAATATAATCGTATATACATGATAAAAACTCCGATCAAAAGATTTATCTCCATTGAATTGCAGTCAGTCCAATTGGAATAGGTTCAATCTCGATTCAAATTGCGATTGAATCATTTAAGGGAGATATATGTCTTATTTCGACTAATGTCCATAGTCGCCTCAGAACAGCGGTAGAATAAGATCTCTGGCTGGCATATTGATGTGAGAAATCTTCATATCCCAGATTACAGGATAAGAAGATGATTAACAGCCATATTAGGGCATAAAAGCTGAAAAGAAAGCAGCTTTGGGGTTGAAACAGGAAAAGACGACGTTGACATGGCATGACCTTATGCTCACCCTGGGGTCGGTGATGGGCGCGTTTGCCCTCCTCCCCCAGGTCTGGAGCGGCTTTGCGAACCAGAGCGGCGCGATCGAGCCCCTGACCGCGATGATGAACGTAGGCATAATGGTGGCGGTGGGGGTCACCTACTACGACCTGGGCCTCCGGAGGTCTGCGGCGGCGATCATGGCCCTGGGCGCCCTATGGGGCCTCCTCCTCTACCAGAACGCGATCTATTGAGG
>NZ_JBNGCU010000137.1:0-3595 GCF_049974945.1 Methanocrinis sp.
TCGACGACGAGAGGGGGAGGGGCTTCGTCGTCATCAAGGGCCAGAATGAGGCCTGTGGCCTGATCAGCTGCGAGGAGTGCGGCCAGGATACCTGCAACCAGTGACGCTGCCCTCTGAATGTGAATTTAGAGGAGAAGAGGAGATATGAGGATGAGGGCCGAGGCTGCTGCGGTGAGGCCGATCGCCGTCCCCACCAGTCGCAGAGCGGGGGCGAGATCTCTGGTCGATGGCTCCGCCCCCCCCTCGCCGACGACGTAGACCCCGGGCTTCTCCAGCCTGATCCCAAGAGCCCCCGCCGCCGCGGCCATCGGCCAGCCGGAGTTGGGGCTCGGCGTTCTCGCATGATCCCGCAGGGCGGTCTCGATCGCCTTCCTCGCCCTGGAGGGCCGGGCCGCGGCGATGAAGAGAAGGCTGATCCTCGCAGGGGCCCAGTTGGCCAGATCGTCGATCTTCGCCGAGGCGAATCCCAGGTCCTCGAGCTCCTCGGTCCGATAGCCGAGCATGCTGTCCAGGGTGTTCGCCGCCTTGTAGGCGAGGGCCGCCTCCACCCCCAGGCCGACGGGAGAGAATAGGATGTAGTAGAAGAGGGGCGACGCCACGGTGTCGACGTAGTTCTCGGAGAGCGACTCGATCACCGCCGAGGTCGCCTGGGTCCTGGTGAGACCATTGGGGTTTCGGCTCACCAGGGCAGAAAGAAGCTTCTTCGCCTGGTCGAGGTCGTTCTCCACAAGATCGCCGATCTCCTCCGAGGTATCGAGGAGGCACCTTATGGCGATCGTCGACTTGAGAAGGTAGGCCGAGACGAAGACGCCGAGGCCGGCTCCGAAGAGATCGATATGATCTGCGGCAGCGATCAGAAGGTGGCCCACCGCCGCCGCCGAGAGGGTCACGAGAAGGGCGACCCCCACGCCCTCGATCCTCGAAGGCCTCGCCCGCCTCTTCAGGGCCCCGATCAGCCTCCCCATGATCACTACCGGATGGGCCCGGGCGGGGGGCTCGCCCAGGATCAGATCTATGGCGATCGCCAGAAGGAGGACCGCGAGGGGCTCGGGGATCGCAGCGATGATGGGGGTCTCATCGAAGATCATATCTGGTTCGTCCTCGCTTTTTCTTTCGTCGTGATCTCCGCCTTCCGGCAGTTCATAGCCTCTTCTCCACCTCTTTCCAGATCTCCTCGAGCCCATCGCCCCGGATCAGCCCCTCCATCACCCTCTCCGCCACCTCGGGGAGGTGGATCACTGTGCAACCCTCACAGGACCATTCGCCATCCACCATCCGCCCTCCAGTCCTCTCGTCCTTGCAGGGGTAGAAGGGGCAGAAGCAGAAGGTGCAGTCCTGGTCGGGAAAGTGGCAGGGGTAGCGATCGCAGCTTACCCTTTCCATCCCAGCACCTTCTCCAGGGCCAAAACCAGCCTCTCATTCTCCTCTCTATTCCTGACCGCCACCCTGACGTAATCCTCCTCCAGGCCGAAGGATCTGCAGTCACGCACGAGGACCTTCTCCCTCTCCATCCTCTCGACGAGATCGGAAGAGCGGAGGCCCGCCGGGGCCACGCCCACCAGGATGAAGTTGACGGAGCTATCAACCGGATCAAGGCCGAGCCGCACCAGCTCTCGTGAGAGCCAAGCCAGCTCCACCTTTATGACCTGCCTGCTTTTGGCCAGATGGTCTTCTTGGGCGAGAAGGTGGGCTCCGACCGCCGAGGCGAGGGAGCTTATGCTCCAGGGAAGGCGGGTCTTGTTCATCACGTCTGCCAGACGGTCTCCTGCGACGCCAAAGCCGAGCCTTATCCCCGGAACCCCGAAGGACTTGGTGAGGGACCTTATCACGAAGAGGTTCTTCATCCTCGGCGCCATCTCCGCCACGGTCTGGTCGGGGTCCGAGAGCTCGATGAAGGCCTCGTCCACGAATAGAAAGGTCTCCGCCCTCTCGCACCTTTCGGCCAGATCCGCGATCGCAGATCTGGGGAGGAGGATTCCTGTGGGGTTATTGGGGTTGCAGATGAAGGCCGCCTTCGCCACCTCCAGGAGGGCATCATCCAGAAAATCCTTTGGATCTTTCGGGGTTTTGATGCCCCTTGGGACGTGAACGATATCCGCCCCGAAGAGGCGGGACTGGGTCTCGTACTCGCCGAAGGTCGGCGATGTGATCAGGACTTTGTCCCCATCCTCGATCAGGGCCTCTGCGAAGAGCCTCATCAGCTCCGAGGAGCCGTTTCCGGGAACTACGTTCTTTGGATCGACCCCCACGAACTTTGCACAAGCCCTCCTGAACTCGACGTAATCGTTGTCGGGGTAGTGGCCTACGCTTTTCATCTCCCGCAGGATCAGGTCCTCCAGAGGGGGATGGCCCAGCGGGTTTATGTTGGCGCTGAAGTCCAGGAGTTCTTCCTGGTCGAGGTCCAGGACCGAGGCCGTCGCCCTTATCCTTCCGCCGTGGTGGCAGGCCTTGGCCCTGGCGAAGCTCTTTCTGATATGCATCGACGATCGATTCCCTCTCCAGCCTTTTTGCATTTCAACCTGGCGGATTGATCTCAACCTGGATGGATTTTTATCAATTCAGATGGATATCCTTACATCAAAACATAATCCTTAATTTTTAGCATTAAATCACCGACACGATTTCACAAACTTAAATGTATATGTGTTCTAATCAATAAACTAAACAATAATATTCACATTATACTAGTTTGTAATCCGAAAGGGTTTTATGTTCTACAGGCGACTACCGAGCAAACCAGAGTATAGAAGGAGGTCAAGCATGGATAAGATGGAAGGCAGCTTTGCCGTTGAGGACATGCAGAATGTCCAGATCAACATAGGCGAGATCGTGAAGGAGGTGGAGGAGTGGGACCAGCCCATGGGCCCCTTCCCCTATCCGAGCATCGCCACGCTCCGGGACTGGGACTTCAAGATCATAAACAGGTACAAAGTGTTCTACTCTCCCATATGTGATCGATGCACCCTCTGTACCTACGGTCCCTGCGACCTGACCGGAGACAAAAGGGGTGCCTGCGGCATAGACCAGGCAGCCCAGCAGGGGAGGATCGTGCTTCTGGCGGTCCTCATGGGCTGCACAGCCCACGCCGCCCACGGCCGACACCTCTACCATTGGTGCCTGGACAAGTTCGGCGACCTCCCCTTCACGATGGGAGACGAGATCCTGGTAGACGCACCGCTAACCAGGACGATCGCCGGCATCAAGCCCAAGACCCTGAAGGACTTCGGCCCCGTCCTGAGCTACGTCGAGGAGCAGGTATCTCAGCTTCTGGCCTGCACCCACACCGGCCAGGAAGGAAACTACAAGGACTTCGAGTCGAAGGCCCTCCACGCCGGCATGCTCGACTCCCTGGGCAAAGAGGTCTCGGACCTGATCCAGATCGTGGCCTACGACATGCCAAGGGGCGACGAGGACGCTCCCATCGTCGAGTGTGGGATGGGAACTCTCGACAAGAACAAGGCAATCCTGATCACCTACGGCCACAACCTGGCTGGCTCCGCAGAGGCGATGTTCTACACCGAGGACAACAACCTCTGGGATAAAGTCGATATCGGCGGCGTCTGCTGCACGGCCATCGACAACACCAGGATCTGTG
>NZ_JBNGCU010000138.1:0-3549 GCF_049974945.1 Methanocrinis sp.
CTCACCCCCGCGGAGTATCACCTCGATAACTTCGAGCGGCTGGCCGGGGCGCTGGAGGGGGCGACCGACGAGGTGGTGATCTCCTTCGCTCAGATCTATCGGAAGACCGCCCGAAACCTCGACCTTGCCGCCGGTCGTTTCGGGTTCACCTGGGAGGACCCGCCCGACCAGGCGAAGCTCGGCCTCGCCTCGGAGCTGGTGGAGATCGCGGGAGCCTCCGGCATGAAGCTCTCGGTCTGCTCCCAGCGAAAGTACATTGTTCCCGGAGCCTCGGCCGCCCGGTGCATCGATGCCCGCAGGCTCGCCGCGACAGGAGGGCGTCCGGTCAGGGCTCGGCTCAAGGGGAACCGGCCGGACTGCGGATGCTGCGAATCGGCGGACATCGGAGAGTACGACACCTGCCCTCACGGCTGCGCGTACTGCTACGCCGTCCTCCACCGGGATCTGGCTTTTCGGCGGTACAGGAGACACGACCCCGAAGGCGAGCTCCTCTGCGGTCCGGGAGAGGACCCCGGCTCGTCTCAAAGAGGGACGACGCAGACGACCCTGTTCTGAATCGAGCCCAACCTGACCCAACCCCCTTGCCGTCCTCCGCTCCCCGCCCCGTTAGAACCGCCACCTTCTCCAGCAATTTGTCTCCCGCCATTTCGACTTCATCTAAGTTTCGACGAGATGGTCCGAAAGCCATTATAGCCATGACAGAGTATATCATAACTAAAACCTATAATAACAGAAACCCACCCTTTCTGGAGCGATAAAGCCGACCGGAGATGATCCATGATCCGAGTTCTGATGGTCGATGACGACCCAATGCTGCTGGAGATAGCGAAGATCTTCCTGGAAAGGTCCGGGGATATTGAGGTCGACGCCATCGAGTCGGCTACGGGGGCGATGGAGTGGCTGAATGACGGCAACTACGATGTGATCGTCTCCGATTATGTGATGCCAGAGATGGACGGCATATCGTTTCTGAAGGAGGTCAGAGGCCAGGATCCTGAGGTTCCCTTCATCCTATTCACCGGAAAGGGGCGAGAAGAGGTGGTGATAGAGGCCCTGAACAACGGAGCCGACTACTATCTCCAAAAAGACGCCAATCCCCAGGTCCTCTACGCGGAACTGACCCATCAGATCCGGCAGGCTGCAGAGAGGCAGAGGACCAAGAGAGCAGTTCTCGAAAGCGAGGAGAAGTACAGGGCCCTCTTCGAGAACATGAACGAGGGCTTCGTCCTCTACGAACTCGTCCATGATGCTGAGAACAAGCCCATAGACTACGTCATAAAGGATGCAAACCCGAAGATAGAGCTGATCGCGGGCGTCAAGCCAGAGGAGGCGATCGGAAAGAGGGCGACCGAGATATTCCGGTCTGAAAGACCCCTTTTTATGGATACATACTCAAAACTGGATAAAACCGGATTTCCAGCAAAGTTTGAGGCATATTTTCCATTTACTGACCGACATTTCAGCATTTCAGCCTTTTCCATCGGGAAGGGACAGTTCGCGACGATCTTCTCCGATATATCAGAACAAAAGAGGATGAATGAGGAGCTGCGTCGAGCTCACAAGAAGCTCCAGGACATAATAGACTTTCTGCCCGATGCGACCTTCGTCATAGACCAGAACAAGACGGTGATAGCCTGGAACCGGGCGATCGAGGAGATGACCGGCGTTCCTCAGGAGAGGGTCGCGGGTAAAGGCGTTTACTCCTATGGCGAGCCCTTCTACGGGCTTAAACGGCCTGTTCTGATCGATTCTATCTTCTCTGAGGACGCTGGGATAGAGGGCAGGTACGATTATATCAGACGAAAAGGTGACGCGATCTTCGCCGAGGTCTTCGTGCCATCCCTCTACGGGGGGAAGGGGGCTTACATCTGGTCGACCGCATCACCGCTATTCGACGACGATGGAAGGATCGTGGGCGCCATAGAATCGATTCGGGACATCACCGAGAGGAAGCGGGCCGAGCTGGCCCTGCGGGAAACACGGGACTACCTGGACAGCCTCCTCCACTACGCCAACGCCCCCATAGCCGTCTGGGGACCAAACATGTTGATCATACGCTTCAACAGGGCCTTTGAGCGGCTGACGGGCTACGCCGCCGAGGAGGTGATCGGCAAAGAGGCCTCAATTCTCCTTCCAGACGAGGGGAGAGAAGAGGCCCTCGCAAAGATCGCTTACACCCTGGAAGGCGAGGCTTGGGAGTCGGTAGAGATTCCGGTCCGCTGCAAAAACGGAGGCGAGAGGATCGTCCTCTGGAACTCGGCCAACATCTATTCTGAGAAGGACGGAACGTTGGTGGCCACTATAATCCAGGGCCAGGATATCACCGAGCGGAAGAGGGCGGAGGAGAAGCTGATCCAAGCTCATAAGCAGCTTCTGGAGATCATCGACTTCCTCCCTGACCCGACCTTTGTCATCGATAAGGAGAGGACGGTGATAGCCTGGAACCGAGCGATCGAGGAGATGACCGGGGTCTCTAAAGAGGAGATAATCGGAAAGGGGGATTACGCCTACGGGGAGGTCTTCTATGGGGTCAAAAGGCCGATCCTCATCGACCTGATCTTCTCGAGGGACGAAGAGCTGGAATCTCTATACCATTACGTCAAGAGGGAGGGTGATACGCTCTTCGCCGAGGCCTTCGTATCGCCCCCCCGAGGAGGTAAGGGGTCCTACTCCTACGTCTGGGGGACGGCATCTCCCCTCTTCGATAAGGATGATAGTATCGTGGGGGCGATCGAGTCGATCCGCGACGTCACCGAGATCGTGGAGACGGAGATGGCGCTCCAGGAGAACGAGGAGAGGATGAAGCTCGTGATCGAGGGGGCGAACCTGGGGATCTGGGACAGAAACGTGGCCACCGGAGAGGTGGTCCGAAATCGGAGGCTGGTCGAGATCTTCGGATACTCTGAAGACGAGCTTCTCGGGCAGATATGGGAGAGGGAGAGGATGATCCATCCCCATGACTTCGAGAAGGTCATGGCGGCTCTCCAGGACCACTTCGACGGGAAGACCCAAAACTACGAGATAGACTATCGGCTGAAGCGCAAAGACGGCCGTTGGATATGGGTCCACGACCGCGGCGAGGTGATGACAAGAGATGATGTGGGCACCCCTCTGCGAATGACGGGGATCACCCAGGAGATCACCGAGATCCGGCAGTACCAGGAGGCCCTGAAGGAGGCTAACAGGAAGCTCAACCTCCTCAGCAGCGTCACCAGGCACGATATCCAAAACCAGATCACGGGGCTTTCGGGTTACGCCCTCCTCTTGAGCGAGATCCTCCCGGAGGACCCGACGATGAAGAGGTACATCGACCGGATCATGGAGCTGACCAAGACCATCCACAGACACGTCGCCTTCACCCGGGACTACCAGGACATGGGGGTGAAGACCCCCGAATGGCAGACGGTCGAGGGGGTGGTCCAGAGGGCCGCACAGACCGCTCCCGCCGAGGTCTCCAAAGGCCAGATCGACCTCGGGGTCTACACAGGACCTCTGGAGATCTTCGCCGACCCGATGCTGGAGAAGGTATTCAGCAACCTCCTGGAGAAC
>NZ_JBNGCU010000139.1:0-3537 GCF_049974945.1 Methanocrinis sp.
TCACCTAATTATATCAAAATAATGATCTCATTCTAAAAAGGATCTTATATTGAATCAAATCCTATAATAGCAGCGGAGCTAGCTTACAGCAGGTAGCTGTATCATCATCACGTCGCCAACTCGGGTCCCATATATGAGACTCACTACACGGACTCACTATACGTCTTTTACGAACCTAAAGGGCCAGAAAACCGCCTTGAATCCGAGATAGGCCGTCACAACCACCAGGAATAGTTCGAAGGCGAGCATGTATCCTGGTGGCCAGTAACCCGCCTGGTCCATTATCCCAATTGAAGACATGAAGATGCATGGCAGATGCCAGCAAGTCAAGAGTCCCATATTCCACCTCAGAGATCAACTGGTTACATTCTTCCTACCAATATATTTAGGAGTTACGCAGTTGGCGGTCGACTAGGGAGTAATTCCCGTCCAATCCGCCTCATCTTGACTAATCCCCAGGATTGCGAAGGCCGTTGCCAGATGAATCGCTCTGAGGAGCTCGGGAAGGGGAAAATAGCCTCCGAAGAGGCCGAGGTGAGGGCCGTTTTCGATCTCCAGATCTGAACCTTCCGGCCCAGCCCCCCTGACCAAGCCCGTCGTGTACCTCTCCCCGCCCATCTCCTCTCTCATCCTCGATGCGAGACGGTCCCAGTCGATGCAACCGTCAAGAAGGGACCTGGAACCGTAAAAGGAGCTTGAATTGGACTTCTCAGAGACGGAAGCCAGAATGTACGTCTCAAAGATCGATCGCAGAGCTTCGCTCACAACATCGTCGTCGAACTCGCCCAGAATTCGATAACGGCTCGCTAAAACCAGGCTTATGCTCAGAAGCTGGTCGCCGATGAGGTGGTGAAGCTTTTGCGGCGCGATCTCGGCGAACTGGCAAAAATGCTCATAGTCCGCGATCCCCGAGAGCCTGAGGTTGGGGTGCTGACAGGATTTGAGCCATCGATCGAGCCTCCCTGGGATCTCAGACCACCAGCGGTAGACGCCTCGATCCCCCCTCCGTTCGGTCTGCTCACGGTTGTGAAATAGGGGTATAAGGGCATCGTGAACGAGCCCATTCCGGGCCAGAACAGCAAGATCGTGAGCGCATCTGATGAGCCCCTTTGATACTGAATCTGAAGAGAGGTGGAAGTCGTTCAGATAGGTGAAGTAGCCTCGAGGCGGAGAGTAGCAGATCGCCCAGGGATCGGTCTGAAGACCCAGGATCCCTCGCACTCCTCCGGGAAGACCGGAGAGGCGAAGCCGGAATAGATACCCACCGCCTTCTGGAACGATGGGCCTCGGAATGAGGCTCTCGAGACCGAGATCTTCTCGGAGATGGCCGAGCTGACGCTGCATCGCCGCCTCGATGAGAAGCTTCTCCTCATCTCCCGGACCAAGGGCCAGCTTGATGGCCAAAGATCGCCCCTCCTGGGAGAGGATCAGAGTTCTGCCGACCCGCTCCAGGCGGTCGACCTTCGATTCGAGGAGATCGCTGAGGCCGATCGGCCTCGAATCCAGCCCTTCTCTGACAGATGTTTCAGAATCAAAGAGGCGCGAGAATACGATCTTTCTTTCCCCCAGGATGATCCCCGAGATCTCGTCAAACCCGGTATAATCCACCCTTTTTACCAGCCCCTCACCATCCACCCTCGTTCTGAACCTATAAAGGGACGCGATCTTCGCCGGATCCCATGATCTGACCTCTCCACCAGGAAACGCCCCCATCTCGGCTCTGAAGATGCGGGCCAGGAGCCGGGCCGAGTCCCTCCGAACGAAGAAAGAGTCGTCATCAAGCAGTTCCATAAGATTCCTCTCTGCGGCCGGCGCCATCTTGAGCAGGGACTCGGCCACCTCGTCATTCCCAGAGGGGAGAAGCTTCATAAGATATGCCAGGTTCTCGGGATCGGGACCCGGAACCCCAAGTTGGACGATAAGAGCCCTCGCCGCCCTCTTCTGGACCTGGCGGCTCTCATCATCTAGGGCGGCCAAGAGAGCCTCGACCACCCCTGGGCCGCCGATCTTGCCCAGGGCGGCGGCCGCCTCCCATCGGACCACCGGGCTCTCGTCAGCGAGGGCGGAGGCGAGGAACGGGACAGAATCCGGATCTCTCATCTCCCCCAGGACCCGAGCCGCCCTCCAGCGAAGCTGGTTGGGTCCCCTCTCAAGCACTGTCCTCAGCTTCTCTCTGAAGGACTCCGGACCGGCCAGGGCGTCATCAAAACCGATTCTTCCAACCAAAAATTCTGCGACTTGATCGAAGCCCCATCCGGCTGATCTGACCTTCTGCACAGCCAGAAACCCTCCTTGAAAAATAAGGGTCTCGAACCTAGTTATAAGTTCTCCCTAAAAAACAGCTGATGACGATGATGTGCAAAAAAATTTTAAAAATTACCGCGGCCTTCGGTAAGGATATCTCATCTGCTCTCCGCACTCGGTGCAGGTCACGGTAAGAAACCCGTTTCGGAGCCTCACCCGCGTCCTCTCGGGGGATAGGTAGCACCTGCACCCCTTGCAGATCCGCCTCTTAAGGCGGCGAGGGATCCTCACCCTCATCCTCATCCCGATCCTCCTCGCGAGGGCGACGTACCGGTCGCTCCTCTCAGGGTGGAGGTGGTGCTCCTCTTCGGCTAGCAGAAATAGCCTCTCGATCCTCTGCCTCGCGAGGTCTTTTGCCCTGTAGTATCCCTTCTTCCTCCTGGCCACGGTATAGGCTCACCACGGGGGCGTATAAAAGATATACTATTTCTAGGGGCGGGACGATCACCTTACGATGCCCGCCAAACCCGCCAAAAAGAGCCCTCATCCTGGACCGGAGATATCTCCTGAGATGAGAGATTACATCAAAAACAGCTTCTCTGAGCTCCGTATATGCACCACCTGCGAGGGGCCGATCCTCCTCCCGTTGAGGCTCAGCCCTCCAAAGCCGATGGACGTCAAGATCGATGTCGAGGGGAAGACCCTTTACATCTCCGCGGTCCAGGCCCCGCAGATAAAGATCATCGACGGCCGGATGCTGCCCAAATGCGTCCTCCAGAGGAGGAAAAAGTGCTGATCGGGCCAGTCAGCGGGACGCGAGCCAGCTGTTCAGGGCGCGGATCGAGGCCCCTCGGTGGGATATCCTGTTCTTCTCAGCGAGGTCCATCTCGGCGATCGTCTTTCCTCCAATCTCGAAGATGGGATCGTACCCGAAACCTCCAGAACCTCGGGGCTCGGCGGCGATCTCGCCCTCTAGCTCTCCCTTGAAGATGATCGGCTCCATACCCGGCTCCGCGTATCCCAGAACCGACCGAAAGACGGCCTTCCGGTCAGCGACGCCCTCCATGAGCCGCAGAATCCCCTCGTTTCCGATGGTATCGAAGACGTAGGCCGAATAGACCCCGGGAAAGCCCTTCAAGCTCTCGATGAATAGGCCCGCATCCTCGATCATCGCAGGGCCGTACAGCTTCTCTCTCGCCTCCTCGATGCCGAAGGCGGCCACCTCCTCCAGGGTGTCTGCCTGGATCTCGGTGTACCCGACGTTCCTCTGCTCGACCTCACCGAGGATCCCTT
>NZ_JBNGCU010000140.1:0-3472 GCF_049974945.1 Methanocrinis sp.
GTTCTCGACGGTGGCCGAGGCGAAGATCGATTTGAGCCCCAGCCGCAAAAAGCCGTGGTCCAGGAGCGCCAGGACGATCTTTCTCCCCAGGCCCCTCCCCCTGAAGTCAGGGTCGCCGATGAGGTAGGAGATCTCGCCGGTGCAGGGGGTCCTCTCGTAGAGGGAGGCAAAACCGATTGCTACATCACCCCAATAAATTACGAAGTCCTCGTCCCTGGAGCAGAGGATGCTGACCTCGAGTTGATCTATGGTGAGGGAGGAAGAGGGCTCCATGTAACGGGTCAGCTCCTGGTCCTCAAACCACCGAAAGAGCAGGGGCGCGTCCTCCGCCCTCACCCGGGCGAACCTGAGTTCAGCCGCTGAAAAGCCCTCTTCGTCGCCTTTTCTTCCCTCCCGTCCGTCCTCGCCCTCAGCCTCTGTCCAGATATAGCCCTTCCCGAACCGGTCCAGGGCAGACCTCGCTATCTTCTCGATCAGCTGCGGGTAGTCCATCCCGGCGGCGGCGGCGGCCCGAGCAAAGCCGCTCCCCGATGGGTTGATGCAGGGGTTTGGGTTCACCTCGATGACGAAGGGCTCTTCGTCCCCGTCCCTGATCCGGAAGTCTACCCGAGCGTAGCTCTCGATCCCCAGGGCGGAGCAGGCCCGCTTTGCCAGGGACTCTATCCTCTCCAACAGCATCGGCTCCAGGAGGGCCGGGCAGATGGGGACCGTGTTCTGGAAAAAGGGGCTATCCTCGATCCACTTCGCCTCAAAGCCCAGGATCCTTGGAATGCCCTCCGGAAGGTTGAAGACGATCTCCGATATCGGGAGAACCTCGGCCCCCTGGGGGGCAATTATCAGGGCGGCGTTCACCTCTCTACCCTCGATATACTCTTCGACCAGTGCCGGCTGGCGATACGTTTCGAGAATTTGGGCGACCTTCGCCCTCAGATCCGTCTCGTCCCTCGCGATGGAGTCGGCGGTGATCCCGATGGACGCATCCTCCAGGAGGGGCTTGATGATCACGGGAAAGTCGAGGCTGAATGGATCGTCGGCGTTCCGAAAGACCGAGAACCGGGGAGTGGGTATCCCCTCCCTCTCCAGGACGAGCTTGGAGAGCCCCTTGTCCCTTGCGACCTCCAGGGCTCGGGGCGGGGAGCCGGTGTAGGGAACTTCCAGAAGCTCGATGAACCCCGCCACGTTCGGCTCGGCCCGGAGGTCGTCAAGAAAGCCCTCGGCGAGGTTGACGATCAGGTCGAAGTTTTTGAGACTTAAGAGCGCCTCCAGGCTGCAGCTGAGGGGGACGGCTTCGTGGCCCGCAGCTTCCAGGCTCAACTTCGCGCCCTCGACCGTCTCCAGGACCTCGGTCTCCGCCGCCATCTCCGTCTTGCTCCTCGCGGAGCCCTCGCCGGGGATGTTGTAGAGGATCGCCACCTTCATCTCGAAATTCCCTCTCGTGCGAGAGCCGCATTGAAGACCTTGCCTATAAGCTCTTCGTACGAGTATCCGGCCGCATAGGCGGCCTTGGGGAACCGGGAGTTCTCTCTGGGGTCGGGGATGAGGCCAGGGAGGGCGTTGACGTCGAAGACGCTAGGTTCGCCCTGGTTATCGAGGCGGAGGTCCAGCCTGCACAGGTCCCTCACCTCCAGGGCCTCGAAGGTCCTCGTAGCCGCCTTTTCGATCCGAGAACGGAGGTCGTCGTCCAGCTCGGCAGGACAGGCCGTGGTGTCGTATCCGGTGTCCAGGGAGTCATAGATCCACTTTACCTCATAGCAGTCGAATTTGGGAGCGCCCTCGGGGAGGCCCTCGAAGCCGACCTCGACTATGGGGAGGACCTCTGGGGGCGAGTTTCCCAGAAGCCCCACCGTGAACTCTCTACCGGTCAGGTACTCCTCGACCAGGACCGGCTGGCGGTAAGTCGCCGCCATCTCCGAGGCGACCTCTTCCAGCTCCTCCTTCGAGCTCACCAGGGACTTTGCGGTGATGCCCCGGCTGGACCCCTCGCCGTTCGGCTTGAGGAATAAGGGGAACTGGAGGTCTGACCTGAGCTCATCGGCCCGGCTGAGGAGCTGAAACCTCGGAGTCCTGATCCCGTTGGCTTCGAGGACCTCCTTCGTCCTCCTCTTGTCCAGGGTGATGGCCAGGGTGGTGACCCCGGAGCCGGAGTAGGGGATCCCCAGCATCTCCAGCATCGCCGGGATCTGGGCCTCCCTCGCCTCGCCCCGGATCCCCTCGGCGATGTTGAAGGCGAACTCGAAGTTTCCACGCCGGAGCATCTCGTAGGCGTCCTCGTCGGCCTCGACGATCACGACCTCGTCGCAACGGTTCAGAAGTGCCTTTCTTATCGCCTGAACCGTCGACGGCGCGTCGAACTCGGCGAAGGTGTCGTCCCCCGACTCCCGGGAGTAGTTCGAGGGGAGGGTGTTGCAGGTGAGGGCGACCTTCATCTCAGATCCTCGGGTTGGGGTACTCGTAGATCTCGCCCTTGTAGTTTGATATGACCGCCTTCTCCACCTCTGAGGCGAGGAGGTAGTCGGGGGGCAGTATGGGGATCTTGCCTCCGCCCGGCGAGTCTATGATCAGGTGGGGGACGCAGAGCCCCGAGGTGTGGCCCTGGAGGTGGTGGATGACGTCGAAGCCCGCCTGGAGGGGGGTTCTGAAGTGCTCGACGCCTTTCACCAGGTCGCAGAGGTAGATGTAGTAGGGCCTGACCCGATTTTTGACCAGCTTCTGCATCAGCTCCTTCATAACCTCAGGGTCGTCGTTGACTCCCCGAAGGAGGACGGTCTGGCTGCCCAGAGGTATCCCGGCGTCGGCCAGGAGCTTGAGGGCCCTCTCGCTCTCGGGGTTGATCTCCCGCGGGTGCTCGAAGTGGAGATTCATGTAGAGGGGATGGTACTTCTTGAGGACCTTGACCAGCCGCGGGGTGACCCTCTCCGGCATCACCGAGGGGACCCTGGTTCCTATCCTGATGATCTCGACGGAAGGGATGCTCCTCAGCTCCCGGAGGATGATCTCCAGCTCCCGGTTGGACCGGAGTAGGGGATCGCCGCCGCTGAGGAGGACGTCTCTTATCTCGGGGTGGCCTCGGATGTACTCGATACCCTTGAAGATCTGCTGCATGGGGGTCTGCTCGACCCTGCCCACGGACCGCTTTCGGGTGCAGAACCTGCAGTACATGGCGCACTTGGAGCTGACCAATAGGAGGACCCGGTCGGGGTAGCGGTGGATGAGGCCGGGAACCTTGGTGTCTCTCCCCTCCGAGAGGGGGTCGGCTACATTCTGGAAGTCCAACAGCTCCTCGGCGGCGGGGACGGCCTGCCTCCAGATGGGGTCGTCCTTCTCCTGGATGAGGGAGAGGAAGTGGCTGCTGATCTTCATGGGGTAGACCCTTTTTACCCGCTCGATCTCCTCCATGTCGCCTCCGAGGCGGGCCAGAAGCTCATGGACGGTCTCGGCCCGTTGTGGCGGCTTATCTTCGGCGGATTCGGCC
>NZ_JBNGCU010000141.1:0-3438 GCF_049974945.1 Methanocrinis sp.
TCATCCCCGGCCCGAAGACCGGGGTTTTCTCTACCCCTGCACCCCGCCTCTATAAATGTTCATAATCTTCGATCGTTATCTTTAATAACGTGATATAATGAAACATGCTATCACGGTGAAGTGGGAGATTCGGAAACTTTCGAGATTTGGTGGAACCATGTTGGGGATTAACGATCCGTGGATCATCGGCGTCTATCTCCTCTCCGTTCTGAGTGCGCTACTTTGCGTTGCCTACGGCCTCGTCAACTGGAACAGGGGTGGAGAGAAGGAAGCCAATGAAATTCGTGAGGAAGTTTCGTGGGAGAAGGGCGAAGCTCAGATGGAAGAGAAGGAGCTGGGGCTGTGATCTGAATGGACATCATACTGCTCAACATAATTGTTTTGATCTACATCCTGGCGATCGGCTACCTGGGGTATCGGGGCTGGAGGGAGACCCGCAACTCCGCAGACTACATGGTGGCCGGAAGGAGGATCCACCCCTACGTCATGGCCATGAGCTACGGTGCGACCTTCATCAGCACCTCCGCCATCGTCGGCTTCGGCGGCACCGCCGGCCTCTTTGGGATGGGCCTATTATGGCTAACCTTCCTGAACATCTTAGTCGGGATATTCATCGCCTTCGTCGTCTTCGGCAAGAGGACGAGAAAGATGGGCCACAACCTCTCTGCCATGACCTTCCCGGAGCTATTGGCCCGGAGGTTTGAGAGCAGGTTCATCCAGTACTTCAGCGGCCTGGTGATCTTCTTCGGGATGCCGATGTACGCCTCTGTCGTCCTGATCGGGGCCGCGAGGTTCATCGAGACCGCCCTGGCCATAGACTTCAACCTGGCCCTGATGCTCTTCTCGGTCATCATCGCCGCCTACGTCGTCCTCGGCGGCCTGAAGGGGGTGATGTACACCGACGCCCTCCAGGCGACGATAATGTTCGTCGGAATGGCCTTCCTTCTGGTGATGACCTACAGCCAGCTGGGAGGGATCGTCCCTGCCCACCGGGCCCTCACAGACCTCGCCGATCTTGTCCCCGCAAACCTCGCCTCCATGGGCCATCTGGGCTGGACTGCGATGCCGGCCTTCGGCTCGGCCTGGTGGTGGACCCTGGTATCGACCCTCGTCCTCGGCGTCGGGATCGGCGTTCTGGCGATGCCCCAGCTCGTCGTTCGGTTCATGACGATCAAGTCGAGTCGGGAGCTGAACAGGGCGGTCCTCGTCGGCGGGGTCTTCATCCTCATGATGACGGGGGTCGCCTTCGTGGTGGGGGCGCTCTCGAACGTCTACTTCGTCCAGCATGACGGCGTCATAGCGATCGCGGCCGCCTCGGGCAACTCCGACAGCATAATACCGGTCTACATAAACGCGGCCATGCCCGAGTGGTTCGTCTACATCTTCATGCTCTCACTTCTGGCTGCCGGGATGTCTACACTGAGCTCCCAGTTCCACGCCCAGGGAACGTCCATCGGCCGGGACGTCTACGAGACCCTGGCCGGGATCAGGGGAGGGCGATCGATCCTGATAACCCGGATCGGCATCATCATTGCGGTGGTTGTGGCCGTGATCCTGGGGTACGTCCTTCCCGATAGCATCATCGCCCGGGGGACTGCGATCTTCTTCGGTCTCTGTGCCGCGGCATTCCTCCCCATGTACGGGTGCGCCCTCTTCTGGAAGAGGGCGACGAAGGCCGGAGCCATCGCGGGCCTGGTCGTCGGGACCTTCGTCAGCCTCTTTATGCTCGTCTTCGTCCACCAGAAGGAGGCGGCAGCTCTTGGGATATCGGAGATGGTCCTGGGCCGGGACGTCCTAATACCATCGATGCCCTGGCCCGTCGTCGATCCTATAGTGGTGGCTCTGCCCCTGGCCTTCGTGGCGACGGTGGCGGTGAGCCTGGCGACGAGGCCTCCGGCCGCCGAGCACGTGGAGAGGTGCTTTGAGGGGATCGGCTGATTTTAAGATTCCAAGAAGGGAAGCCTCTCTTTTTTCCGGTAGCCTGTTGCCTGAGCTGTCGCTATGATACGGCCGTCCTCGCCCAGGACCCGGATCTCGCAGGTGGAGGCCGTCTCGGACATATCGACCTCCGTCGCCACCGCCCGTAGTGTCTCGCCGGGCCAGGGCGGCAGAACGTAGACGAGGTTTACGTTCAGGGCCAGGGCGACGGTCCCATGAGAGTTGGCGGCGGCACCGAAGGCCTCGTCGACCAGGGAGAAGATGGCGCCGCCGTGGGCCGTCCCGAAGAGGTTATCCATATGGTCTGAAAACTCCATCTCAGTTTCGGCCCGGCCGAGGTCCAGGTTCACCAGCCTGATCCCCAGGGTCCGAGCGTAGGGCTCTCTCTCGACGCTCCTTCTGATCGCCTCGAAGGTCTCCTCCGTCGTCATCTCATCTTTGGCCATCATCAACTCCATCGACACACCCGGTCTTCAGGGGGCCAAAAGACTGCCCGTACTTCGCCTACTTGATCGCCCTTATGGTCAGAGGGTACCGGTAAGCTTCACCGTTGCTAGTCTTGACGGCCGCAATGATTGAGAGGATCACGTCCAGGATCAACAGGCCGAAGATGAGGAAGAAACCGAAGAGCATGGCGAAGGGCATGGCCATCGGATTCCAGAAGTCGAAGATCCTGTGGTGGGCGGAGGGCCAGAAGAAGGCGATCGACCCCACCGAGAGGAAGATCAGGACTCCCGCGATGACCCAGTAGAGGGTGACCGACAGCTGGAAGTTGAGGGCCTCTCTTCCTTGGTCGTCGACGAAGGGGTGCTCGTTTCTCTTGACCAGCCAGACCACCAGCGGCCCCAGGACGTTGCCCAGGGGGACTCCGAATAGCATCAAGAGAGAGCTCAAGTGGCAGATGGTCGCCCAGGTCCGGGCGTCCCGGTTCTCTTCGATCATGATAAAATCCTCCCTCGAGGTGAGGTCTCTGGAAATACTAAGACGTTGCGGCAAACTTTGTCGGCATCAGCTCTTTTTGACGCAGAGAAAGGTCGCTATAAACCCCGCCCGATACTCGGCCCTCTCGATCTCGAAGCCCGCCCTCTCCATCATCCCCTCCAATATCCAGCCCATGGTGGAGTGCTCGTCTCTGATGTGGACCAGGATATCCGTGGGCGTCCCCTCGCCTCCGATCTCCGCCATCCGGGAGAGGTAGCGGTCGAAGAACCCCTCGTAATCGGCGGCGTCGAAGGAGTAGACGACGTCCCTGATGAAGAGCCTGCCTCCATCTTTGAGCATCCCCGCGATCCTCAAAAGCGCCACCTGCTTCCAGAAGTCGGGGAGGTGGTGGAGGACGAACTGAGTTACGACGGCGTCGAGGGGCTCGCCCGAGTGCTGGTAGGTGAGAAAGCCGCCCTTTACAAACTCGATCCTCTCTATGTCCTCCCCCCGTCCCTGCTCCCGCAGCCTCTCTTTCGCCTTCTCGCGGGCGTACTCCAGCATGGGAAGGGAGACGTC
>NZ_JBNGCU010000142.1:0-3423 GCF_049974945.1 Methanocrinis sp.
TCGATCATATCCGGCACGGTGAGCGATTCTCTATCGGGAAAGCTGATCGTCCTCGCGGTCACGGGAAGCATCGCCGCGGTGAGGACCGTCGATCTGGCCCGCGACCTGATCCGGCGGGGGGCGCGGGTTCACTGCGTGATGAGCAAAGCCGCTCAGGAGATCGTCCATCCTTACGCCCTGGAGTACGCGACTGAAAACCCCGTGGTGACCAAGATCACAGGAAGAGTCGAGCACGTCGAGTTCTGCGGCGTGGGGGGGAGGGCGGACCTCCTCCTCATCGCCCCTGCCACCGCCAATTCCATAGGAAAAATAGCTTGCGGGATCGACGACACCCCCGTCACCACCTACGCCACCACCGCCCTCGGAAGCGGCGTTCCGGTGATGGTCGTCCCCGCCATGCACGAGGCGATGTACCGCCACCCTGCAATATTGAAGAACCTGGAGGCTCTCCGGTCGATGGGGGTCGCGATCGTCGACCCCCGGATCGAGGAGGAGAAGGCGAAGATCGCCGAGAACAGGACGGTGGTGATGGAGGCGGAGAGGCTCCTTGGCCCCAACGACCTCGCCGGCAGAAAGATCCTGGTGACCAGTGGGGCCACCGCCGAGAGGGTCGACCCCATTCGTATCCTGACCAACAGGGCCTCGGGAAAGACGGGGACGGAGATCGCCCTGGAGGCCCGGAGGAGGGGGGCGGAGGTGACTATCGTCCACCGGGGACATCTCGGCCTCCCCCTGAAGGAGATATACGTCGAGAGCGCCGAGGAGATGCTCTCCGCCGTCCTGGCCGAGCTGGAGGAGGGGGGATACGACGCCATGATCGCCGCCGCCGCCGTCTCCGACTACACCCTGGACCCCACCGCAGAGAAGATCAAGTCCGGGGGCGATCTCGTCCTGAGGCTGAAGCAGACCTCGAAGATAATAAAGACGGCGAAGTCCCTCCATCCAGATCTGAAGATGGTGGGTTTCAAGGCCGAGACCTTCCTATCAGACCAGGACCTGATCTCGAGGGCCGAGGAGTCCATGCAGAAGAACCGGCTCGACCTCGTCGTCGCCAACGACGTGGGGAAGGGAGGGATGGGTACCGAGGAGAACAGGGTCCTCATACTGGGGCGGGACGGGCTGAAGTCGGAGATCTCCGGTAAGAAGAGCTTGATCGCAAGAGCCGTCATCGACGCCCTGGGGGAGGAGTTATCCTGAGGGCTGCGGCCCCCGCCCACATCACGGGCTTCTTCGCCGCCCGGCGCGACGAAGACCCGAGACGGGCGGGGTCGGTCGGCTGCGGGATCAACCTGGATCTCGGAGCCAAAACCACCGTTTTGCGATCTGAGGAGACGACCGTCTTTCTGAACGGGGTCGAGTCGGAGGCGCCGGTCACGAGAAAGGTGGTCGAGCGCCTCTCGCCCTCGCCGGTCAGAGTCGAGACGGAGCTGTTGATGCCCCTGGGGGCGGGGTTTGGGGCGAGCGGGGCCGGGGCTCTCAGCTCTGCCTACGCCCTCAACGGAGCCTTCGGCCTGGGCCTCTTCGCCAGCGGGGTGGGGGAGGCGGCCCACGTGGCGGAGGTAGTCTGCGGCACCGGCCTCGGCGACGTCATCGCCCAGAACACCGGTGGCCTGGTGGTCCGGCTCTCCCCGGGGGCACCGGGGCTGGGGATCGTCGACCGGATACCGGTTCCGCCCCTGAAGGTCGACTGCCTGGTTAGGGGGCCTTTATCGACGGAGGAGGTCCTCTCCGATCCCGGAACGATGAGAGAGGTGAACCGGGAGGGGGAGCGGGCCCTCAAGGAGCTTATCAAGAGGCCGACCCTGGAGAGGTTCGTCTCCCTCTCCTGGGAGTTCGCAAAACGATCGGGGCTTGCTCGGGGCTGGATGGAAGATGCGGTAGAGGCGGTGGAGGCTGGTGGAGGCATGGCAGGGATGGTGATGCTGGGGGATGCGATCTTCGCCCTCGATGGGGTGGAGGCGCTGGCGGAGTTTGGAGTGGTCGTATCGGCGAGGGTCAGCCCCGGGGGTGCGGGGCTTGAGTGAGGTACCACCATCCCATCCGAGGTACGCCTCCCTGCGGACCCGGGAGAAGGTGGTGGAGGGGGTCGAGCGGGGTATAACCGGCCTTAACGGCCTCATCGCGCAAGGAAGGGGCGAAGCCCTCGACTACCTCATCGGCGAGAGGACGACGGCGGCGGCCGAGGAGGCCGAACGGGCGGCGGCGGCGATCCTCCTCCTGGCGGAGAGGCCCGTCCTCAGCGTCAACGGGAACGCCGCCGCCCTCGTCCCCGAAGAGATGGTCAATCTGGCGAATAAGATCAATGCGCCTCTGGAGGTGAACATATTCTACCGGACGGAGGAGCGGGTGAAGAAGATCGCCGACCTCCTCCGGGGCCTGGGCGCGGAGAGGGTCTACGGCGAAGAGCCCGATTCTCTGATCCCCGGCCTCGACCACGCTCGGGCCAAGGCCGCCAGAGGCGGGATATTCGACGCCGACGTCGTCTTCGTACCCCTGGAGGACGGCGACCGGTGTGAGGCCCTGGTGAGGATGGGAAAGAGGGTGATCACCGTCGATCTGAATCCCCTATCCAGGACCGCCAGGACCTCCACGGTGACGATCGCGGACAACGTGGTGAGGGCTCTGCCCAACCTGATCTCTCTGGTCGACGAGATGGCGGGGCTGGAGGAGGCAGAGCTTCGGTCGATCATCGAGGGCTACGAGAACAGGGCCGTCCTCCGCCGGTCGGTGGAGGAGATGATCTCTCACCTCGCAGATCAGTTTTCAGCTCTGGACGAGTGACCCCCAGCAAAATATTTTATATTCGGCAGGCGTAACCTCCAGATCATGCCCAAGAGGGTCATCTCCCGCCAGGAGCTTCTGGAGTCGGTCCACGCCGCCACCGGGGTTCCCTTCGAGTCGATCTATCCTAGCGACCGTTGTTATCTGGTCCTCTCTCTGGCCGAGGTCTGGGAGACGGTCCAGTCCTTCGGCCCGGGGCCCACGAACGGCGAGAAGGAGGACCAGGACCCTTACCATCTGGCCCGCAGGCTATGGTACGCCTTCAAGGAGAAGAACAGCCGTTGCGCCTGCGGTATGGTGAGGCTCGCCGAGCCTCTGGCCCGAGACGTGGTGGGGATCGTGACCGTCGACGACCTGCTCATCGACGGGAGCATGAGCTCTGCGGGGCTGGACGACTGCGCCCTGAGCGACGATCTGGCGGAGTACGCCGAGGGGGGGTTCGCCGCTCGTCTCGGCGCGGACGGGGGCGGAGCCCTCCGGGGCGGCATCGAGATGACCCTGATCGAGCCCCAGACAAAAGAGGTCTTCAAGAGGAGCCAGGGGGGGGACTTCGGCCCCGGCCAGTGGCCCATCTCCGAGATCAGGGCGCTGGCGGTCTGGTTCTGACCAACAGCATCGTATCCCATATCCGAGTTCAGGTCA
>NZ_JBNGCU010000143.1:0-3398 GCF_049974945.1 Methanocrinis sp.
CTAGAATGGCGAGAGAAAACGAATTTTTGAAAGTATCATCATACTCTTTTACGAAATAACCTTGCATTGTAAAGAGGAGGGGTATAAATATGCTTGTTACGACCCAAGATACTTTGTGGTTTTCCCACATACTTTCGTGTAATTGCTCGTAATTAAATTTTAAAGTTTTTATATAGATCTCCTCTGGCCCCCTGATGCCAGGTGACGATTCTTGCGACATTTATGGTGCTCCATTGACGGCAATTTAGGTTGTAACGCAGCGATCCGCTTTTATCAGACCGAATAACTCATTCTTTGGGCTTGATCGGTGCTGGCATGGCCCATCCTAACTCATCTCATTTTGTTAGAACTTGAATAAAAATCTGACGGCACAAATGAGGCAAAAATCGTGAGAGCTGAAATGTATCGGGCCCGAATCTCGGGATCGAGCCCTCACCATCCTCCATCTTTCGGCACCAGGCACCTCGGCCCGTCGCCGATCAGATCCTCCCTTCCTGCGATGCGGAGCCCCTCCCGGACCAGCCCCCAGTTCCTCCTGTCCCGAAACTGGAGGAGCGCCCTCTGGATCTCCTTCTCCCGCCCCCGTGGGACGTGGACCGCCTTTCCGGAGAAGGGGTCGATCCCCGAGTGGTACATGCAGGTGGAGACGGTCATGGGGGTGGGGGTGAAGTCCTGGACCTGCTCGGAATAAAGGCGATGGTCCCGGATGTACTCGGCGAGCTCCACCATATCTTTTATCTCGCAGCCCGGATGGCCGGAGATGAAGTAGGGGACCAGGTACTGCTCTTTTCCCTCCTCCCGGCTCGCCTCCCTGAACCGCTGGCGAAACTCCTCCAGGACGGCCCGGGTGGGCTTGTGCATCGCCTTGAGGACTTCGTCTGAGACGTGCTCGGGCGCCACCTTCAGGTGGCCGGAGACGTGATGGCGACACACTTCTTCGAGGTACTCCTGCCCCGCGCCGGTCTGGTCCGCGAGGATCAGGTCGTGCCTGATCCCGGAGCTGACGAAGACCCGCCTGACCCCGGGGATCTCTCGCAGCCGGCGGAGGAGCTCCACCTGCCGGCGGTGATCCACAGCGAGGGTCGGGCAGTCCGGGGAGCAGAGCCTGTCGGCACAGGCGCCTCGGGCGCCTTCGGCGCCGATGCCAGCGCCGAAATCGGCCCGCCAGCGGCTGCAGAACATCCCGTACATGTTGGCGGTGGGGCCCCCCACGTCCTGGATGACCCCCTTGAAGCCCGGCAGCTCTGTCAATCGCTCCGCCTCCCTAACCACCGACTCGATCGACCTGCTCTGGACTATCCTCCCCTGGTGGTGGGTGAGGGCGCAGAAGGAGCAGGACCCAAAGCAGCCCCGGTGGGTGGTGATGGAGAAGCGGACCGGCTCCAGAGCCGGTATCGCCTCCCGATAGGAGGGATGGGCCGCCCTGGTGAAGGGAAGCTCGTAGATTTTGTCCAGCTCCTCGCTGGTCAGGGGGAGCGCGGGCGGGTTCTGTATGACCACGGTCTTGGGATGGGGCTGGACGATGGTCCTCCCTCGGAAGGGGTCCTGCTCAGAGTGGTGGAGGCGGAAGGCCTCGGCGTACCTCCTCTTATCCCTCGCCACCTCGGCGAAGGAGGGGATCTCCAGGACCCTCTGAGGGTCGGGGGGGTCGGTCGCCCTCCACTCTCCCACCCCCATCTTGACCAAGGTGCCGGGAACATCCCTGATCTCGCCGACTCCATCGCCCGCCTCCAGGCGGCGGGCCACCTCCAGGATGGGCCGCTCCCCCATACCGAAGACGACCAGATCGGCGGGCGCGTCCGCCAGGATCGAGCCCCGGACGGAGTCCGACCAGAAGTCGTAGTGGGCGAACCTCCGCAGGCTCGCCTCGATCCCGCCCAGGATCAAGGGGGTCTGGGGAAAGAGGGAGTGGACCCGGTTCGCGTAGACGATCGCGGCCCGATCGGGGCGGAGTAGGCGGCCTCCGGGCGAGTAGACGTCCCGCCTCCGCCGCTTTTTGTTCGGCGAGAGGTTGTTGACCATGGAGTCGACGTTTCCCGAGGCGACGCCGAAGAATAGCCGGGGCTCGCCGAGGGCGCGAAAGTCCTCGTCCCGCCTCCAGTCGGGCTGGGGGATGATCCCGACGGCGTATCCGGCGTCCTGGAGGACCCGGCCGATGAGCCCGACCCCAAAGGAGGGATGGTCGACGTACCCGTCCCCGGAGACGAGGACGACGTCGAACCGGTCGATCCCCTCCCGCCTCGCCTCCTCCCTGGAGATGGGAAGGGGCGGCGAGAGAGACGGCGCGCCACCCCTCACCTTCTTCCTTCTGCCCTTCCTCATGCTCCTCGCCATCTAAAGCCTCTCTCCGAGGACCGGGAGGCGAAGCCCGGACTCATCGTCGACGGACCTTCGGGCAACAAGCCCGCAAATCTCGAAGACCGCCGCCTCGACGACCAGGTAGGTCGTCGCCCTCTCCCGAAGACAGCCGGTCAACGCCCGGTCGCTGTGGCCCGCCGAGGCGTGGATGTGAACCGAGGGCTCGCCACCGTCGCCGGGATAGACCGTCGCGACCCCGAAGATCTCCCAGGCCCCCTCCAGATCCTCGACGAAAGGCGGCCCCGGCGGGACAGTCGGCTCCTTCGGCCCCGCCACGAGCCTTCCCTCCCGCAGGGCTCCCAGAAAGTGGACCAGGCCGAAAGAGACACCCTTCTCCGCCAAGAACCTCTGAATCGATCCGATCAGATCCTCGCCCTCCTCCAGCCTGATCACGAAGACCCTGCCGAGCCGCCCCTCTGAGTACTGCATGGGACCTCTTATGGGGGGAGGATCATAATAAAAACGTTGACCCAAAGAGGGAACTGCGCCCCTGACCGGCGATCGATCAACGATCCAGATAGATCGACACCGTTATCTACTCAGAAGTTATTTTGAGCCGGTGAGCCCGGATCCGTCCGGGACCGTTGAACAAAGATGTGGGGGATTTGTACGAGCAGAACTTCATCAGCACTCTTGATCGCTCTATCTTGCGCCCTCGCCCTCTCGGCGATCGGAGCAGGAGCGGTAGTGATAAACGAGGTGGAGCTGAACCCGCCCGGAAACGCCACCAAATGGGTCGAGCTTTATAACGACGGCGAAGAGGAGGTCGACATCTCCGGCTGGATCGTAACCATCACAAACCCACCCTGGAGCGGGCCTATACCGACCCCCGAAGGGACTGTAATTCCGGCGAACGGCTATTACCTCGCCGAGGGCGCCCCGCAGTGGAGCCAGGATTATAGCGGCACAGTGATCCTGGAAGATGCCGCTGGCACGAAGGTCGATGAGACCCACCACCTGGCCGACGAGAGCGACAGCGACTTCACCAGCGGCCGCTACCCCAACGGCCAGGATACCGACCAGAAGTCGGACTGGAAGCT
>NZ_JBNGCU010000144.1:0-3391 GCF_049974945.1 Methanocrinis sp.
TCTCTAGCCCGAACTCAACCGCCCTTTCCAGCATGAACCGGGCAACCTTCTCGGATTCGCGCCCCTCCCGGGCGGTCCCGAGGATTATAGGAATGTACATGTCTGCGTGTTATTTTATCTCAATTTGGTCTTTGAGTTTCTTTAAATCCGTTTTCAACTCTTCAACATCCCTGTTCAACTTATGGAGATCTTTCTCCTTCAGCTCCGAGACATTCTCCTTCAACACCTGGACATCCTGCTCGAGTGATCCCCTAAATAACGTCAGGCTCAAAACCAGGAGACCCGCTATGATCACGGTGGCTGCCAGGAGGCCGACGGAGGTTTGGCAGCCTTCTTGAGCTACCTTGTTGACAAGACGATACTCAAAAAAAATTATCATTATGATGATCGATATTCTTCCGATGGCATCAAGAATGTACTTGTTCGACACCTCATTTTTGGGCATGCATCTTCACCTCATAATCATCCGTCATTTTCTGGCTAGAAGCCCCCTGACCAGTATACGCCTTCATTTTTAAAGATTACTCCTAGTTTTTTCCTGTGACCGAATACATATTATTCCTATGATGCCGTCCTGTCTATCTTGTCTGGAGATAACGGATTATGAAAGATTCCCCGCAGCCTATTAACCGAACTCAGATTTTCTGCATCGGTTCGATCCTATGATGGAGGGTGATCTCGGCGCAGACCTTGCCGACGTCGTCAAGTGGAACGCCCATCTCGTCGCCGGACAATCTTTTATGGGCTGAAGTACCCACTCAAAGAGGTCGCGGGGGCAAATTCGACTGGCAGTCTTACTTCGGAAGAATTCCAAAATTATTTATGGAGTGCTTACACCAGTTATGTAATGGACTCACTAAATTTGACACATTCTGATGAGATGCGAAGTTTGGCGATTCTGAGTTAGCAGTATTCGTGATAGCCGTGTTTGCCGCCGATATGACAGATGGCCCTTTTGTTGAGTTCATAAATATAGATGGCCAGACCAATAGGTGAGGTAAACGATGCTTAAATTGTTGATGTTCGCTCTCGTACTCATGTTCACCCCACCCGGCGCACGGGTGGACTGGAATAGGTGGTGGACCTGCAGCAGGGATTTCGGCAGCCTGAGGTGATGATGGTGGGGGATACCTATAGAAAACGCCAGCTTTGGATGGCCAGGCGATCCCTCCGGATGTCTCCGGAGAGGGCCCGGACCATGGGGATGACCCATGAAGAGGCAGCGGCGATCCTGGCCGAAGAGAGACGGCGACGGAGGGCGAGGTTCGAGCGATAGCTCTGAGGCGGTCCTCGCCTCAGAAACGTATCCGGACCTTCTGCCATGGAGGTGGCCTTCAGAGCATAATCCGGGGGTCATGAGGATAGATACAGATCCGCGTATGTCGCCGCCCACCCTAGAGGAAGCTGTCCAATGTACACTGGCGCCTCGATCTCGTCTCCCCCCTCTCGGATCGCGGTTCCGGGATCCTGGGAAAGACCGCTGGGAGACCGTAACGTCTGGTGATCTCGTCTATCCTCTTCAAAAGACCGGATAGATAGGCGTTATCCCGTGGTCCAGAACCGAACTTGGGGCCAAACTGTCTTGCTGGATAGAGCTCTTCGTATCTCTTTACCAGCTCGGGAAAATGCTTTTTCAGGACGCCGAAGCACATATCCCTCTGTCTTCCGCTGCCGGTGACCCTCAGGGGTCCTGGAACGACGTACTCGCATCCGTTCTCGGCGGACCTCGAAAACAACAGGTCCAGCTCTTCATCGGAGTCCGAGATGAAGGGGAGTACCGGCATCAGTATTATGCCGGTCTGTATACCGGCGTCGGATATCTTTTTCATGGCCTTCAGTCGATGGAGGGGTGAGCAGGTATAAGGTTCGAATATCCGAGCATGGTCCTGGTTCAGGCTCGTCAGCGAGAAGGAGACGTTGACGAAGACGCCGGAGTCTTTCAGCTCTTCCAGCAGGTCCAGGTCTCTCAGTACCAGGTCGGACTTCGTCTGGATGAGAAGCGGTATCCCGTACTCGACGATCACCTTCAGAGACGACCTGATGATCCTCTCCTTCTGCTCTGCAATTTCGCAGTCGTAGCCGTCCAGCAAGATCGCCTTGCTCTTGTCCAGCTCTGGAATGTTGCTCTTGAGGACGGAGACGGTATTGGTCTTTATCTTGACCTCGTTCTCATGTATGAACTCGTTATGGGGTTCGAAGCAGTACTGACATCTCTTGGAGCAGCCCATGTACGGTGAGAGCCTGTACTCGTAGACCCCCTTCCTGATGAGATCGCGCGGGAGGAAGGCCCCGGCTTTTCTGAAGGCCGAGGGCGTTTCGTACTTGGTATAGGCGATATTCGGGTTATTCTCGCCCAGCCGTGGAGTCATCTCTCGCCTCGATATCTTCCAATCTTTCCATCTCCACCATCTCCACCATCTACTCCATCTTCTCTCGCCGATTTTTGTAATATCCAGAATAAAGCGCAGCTGCTGGATTGTGCCCCAATCTCAACTTTTCCTCCTGGTACAAATAACCCGCACTGCCTCAGAAAGTCCCGGTTCTCATCATCCGTGCGGAAATCCTTCCTCACTCGGTCCCGCAGCAGATCAGGATCATATCCGCCCCGGCCCTCTTGATGGACGTCAGCATCTCCAGCATCGCTTTTTTGTCGTCGCCGGACAGCCCCTCCAGCCGGCCTTCGAGGCCTTCCAGCGGGCGTGGGGCACGCAGCCCGACCCGCCGGCGATCACTTCGCCATCGCCATCGGGCTCGCGCGCCCGGTGTTCCTGGAGGAGATGGACGCCGTCGCCGTGGTGGCAGAGCAGAGATGGTCGCAAATCACATGCCCAAAACGGACTCTATCTCCGATCGCCCACATGGCGAGTCAGCTGAGATAAAAACAGGTTCGCAGAGAGGTCCTCGGCCGGTTCGATGTAGTTCTCTATGGAGCGAGATCTTTCACGATCTGCAATGATGAAACATGCTGCATTGTACTGACGCTCTCGGACCAGCTTTCGGCAGAATAGCTCGTATCTCTTGGCGTATGAAGCGCCTCGAAACTCTTCAAATATCGGAAAGTGGGGCTCTCGAGTTCTGACCGGGCTTCTTGACTGTGGGCAGTCCTCCAGCAAAAACAGATATCCAAGCCAGGGCGCAGGGGATGTGCGAAAGGCACCTTCCCTGTAGGCGGTCCAGATGTCCAGGGCTGTGCCCATCGCCTCTTCGGTGCGGTTGTTGAAATTGTTTCCAAACGAGGGGCCCACCTGAGACTTGAGTTCGATGGCAGCCTGAAGCTCTCCATCGACTACCACCACGATATCCCATCCCTTGACCGGGCGGAAGAATCCAGGCAGATGGGTCTTTTTCGTGTAGATGTTCTCTTCATCGACGCCACTTTCCCTCATCAGCT
>NZ_JBNGCU010000145.1:0-3301 GCF_049974945.1 Methanocrinis sp.
AGCTCGTACTTTCTGAAGTGGACCCCTCCCAGGTTCTTGTTGTATGGGGGTGGGCCGAAGACCCGGGTCCAGTCCGACCAGGTCTCCTGGCCCTGGAGGCGGATGTGCCAGAGATCGTTGTCGTTTCCTCCAGAGAAGATGTCGACGATCCCCGGTTCCGGCGATACTGCTGCAGGCCCCGTCGTCAGCCTGACCCCCTTCAGCGAGATCCAGTTTGACCAGCCCGTCTCGGTCCGAAACTGGATCCGTTTGACTGAGGGCAGAAGACCCTGAGGCTCTGTGGATGTTCCGATCACCAGCGCCGGCTCAGAAGCCTCGCTTCCGGGTCCGACCTTGTCGAACTCGGCCATCTGCCCCGCCGACGGGCCCGCCAGGAGGAGGGCCGCCATAAGGGCGCAAAGGAAGGTTTTTGCCCTCAAAGTCATTTCGCCTCCAGGTCAGTACTCGATCATGATCGTATATCCGATTTCCGCATCTCTGTATCGATTCGCTCCACCCCATCTCCGACGCTCTGATGATCTGTAGGGATGATCGATTGATATTTATCGTACAAGAGAGTGAGAGTGTCCTGGTTGATGGCCATGTTTGACTACTGGAATCCGCACATCGAGCGCATGCCCCTCGAGGACCTGAAAACGCTCCAGGAGGAGCGGCTGAAGTCGATGGTCCACTACGTCTATGATCACTCCCCCTTCTACAAAGAGAGGTTCAAAGAGGCGGGGGTGGTGCCTGAGGACGTAAAGGAGCTCGCCGACCTGACCAAGCTTCCTTTCACCTACAAAGTCGATCTCCGGAACACCTACCCTACGGGCATGTTCAGCTTGCCTAAAAACAGAGTTGTGCGTTACCACGTCTCCAGCGGCACCACGGGAAAGCCGACGGTCGTCGGCTACACCAAAGACGACATCGAGATGTGGTCGGACTCCCTGGCCAGGGCCCTGACGTCCATTGGCCTGGGCCGGGGGGACGTGATCCAGGTCGGGTACGGATATGGCCTCTTCACCGGCGGCCTCGGCCTCCACTACGGAGCGGAGAAGATCGGGGCGACGGTTCTGCCCACCGGGACCGGGAATACTGAGCGGCAGATCATGCTGATGCAGGATTTGGGGAGCACCGCCATCGCCTGCACACCCTCCTACTTCCTCCACATAGCCGAGGTGGCGGAGAGGATGGGCGTCTCCATCAGGGACGACACCAGTCTGCGGGTCGGGGTCTTTGGCGCCGAGCCCTGGTCTGACGAGACTCGGAGGAGGATCGAGGAGGCGACGGGGATCAAGGCCTACGACATCTTCGGGACGAGCGAGATGAGCGGCCCCCTCTTCACCGAGTGCCAGGAGCAGAACGGGATTCACGTCTGGTCCGACATGTTCCTCATCGAGGTGATCGACCCCAAGACGGGAGAAGAGCTTCCCGACGGCGAGACTGGCGAACTCGTCATCACCACCCTCTCCAAGTGGGCGATACCCCTCATTCGGTATCGGATCGGCGACCTGACGGTGATCAACTCCGAGCCCTGCGAGTGCGGCCGGACTCACCCGAGGCTGATGAGGATTTTGGGCCGGACCGACGACATGATCGTGATCCGGGGCATCAACGTATTCCCCAGCCAGGTCGAGTCGGTTCTGATGACCATCCCCGAGGTCGGCGACCACTACCAGATCATCGTCGATCGGAAGGGCCCCCTGGACGTCATGAAGGTGATGGTGGAGGTGACCGAGTCCGGCTTCAGCGACAAGATCGCAGATCTGATGTCTCTATCCAAGAGGATCTCCAAGGAGCTGAAGGGCGTTCTGAACGTCGTCGCCGACGTAGAGCTGGTGGAGCCGGGGACGATTCCGCGGTCCGAGGGGAAGGCCGTGAGGGTGATCGACAAGAGGAAGGTCTGAAGGAAAGGCGGAAAACGAAGGCGAAAAAGCGGAAGGCGAGAAAGGACGGCAAAAAAGGAGGTGTGAGAAATGGTGGCAATTAAGCAGATATCGTTATTCGTCGAGAACAAGCCCGGCAGGATGGCCAAGGTCTCCAAGACCCTGTCCGACGCCGGGGTGAACATCAGGGCCCTCACCGTCGCCGAGGCCGGAGACTTTGGGGTCATCCGGATGGTCGTCGACGATCCCGAGAAGGGCTACCAGGTCCTTCACGACAACGGCTTCACCGTCTCCGAGACGGAGGTGTTGGCCGTCGAGATGAAGGACATCCCCGGAGGGCTGTACGAGATCGTGAACACCCTGGGGGAGAGCGACGTCAACGTCGACTACGCCTACGCCTTCGTCACCACCAAGGCCGAGCGGGCGATGCTGATCATCAGGGTCGACAACCTGGAGAAGGCGAGGGGGGTCCTCTCCGACGCCGGGATCAAGCTGGCGACGAGGGACGAGATACAGAAGATCTGAGGTGGAAATAAGGGCGCTCTCAGATACGAGGGCGTCATCTCACATTTTGTTGGCACATCTTTAAATATGGATCGAGGAGGTAGAAACCGTTTCGAAATATGCTCCCTGATCTTTGCCCAAAATCCCTTAACCGATGACCGGCGGATGCAATTTTGAGACTGGGGCTACAGTCTCTGCCAAAAGCTAGAAGCCCCGCCCTTCAGGGCGGGGAGTAGTCACCGATTTGAATCCGGCACACTGCCCCCAATATGCAGGGTATTTAAGCTGAGACGTCTTATAGAGGGGCATGAAATGCAGCGAGCCTTGCCGCGAATTCTGTCGTTGGATAGAGACGCTGCCCCATCACAAAAAGTATGTCCTCAAAAAGGAGGAGCACCCGAAGCTTCCCAACTGCTTCAAGGAGACCTTCCTCGGCGAGGCGGTTCCCGGATCGGTCCGGCAGCTTCGGGGGCCAGGGGGCTCCCACGTCCACGAGTTTCCTGACCGTTGGGTCCTTCATAGAGACATCGTCGACGCCGACGCAGATCCCCTGGGCCACCTCCTCAGCGACGCCCCCGAGTACTTGGTCTCGGCCCTGGCGGGGCTCGCGACGGCCATCTTTGCGAAGAAGCAGAGGGCCGGCAGAGACGCCCTCCTGGCCGGGTGGTCTACAGCCGCCTTTATGCTCCTCCTGGGCAAGATGGGAAAGACGATCGGCGAGGATGATCGGGAGAACGAGGGCAAAGCGCCGCCCTTCTCCTGAAAGGTGGGAGAGGATAATTTATCCATGATCTCGGCCCGGTGCCTCCCCTTCTGTCCGGGTCCGGGCCCGTGATCGGCGACAGCGCAAGTACTACTGGAGGACTCGTCGATGTTTGAGGCCGGATATCTCGCTTACTTCTTCTACGCCTTCGCCTCGGTCTTCATAATCG
>NZ_JBNGCU010000146.1:0-3286 GCF_049974945.1 Methanocrinis sp.
CGGCGAGGTCCTGATGCTCGCCTACATGAACCGGGAGGCTCTGGCGAAGACCCTGGAGACGGGAAAGGCCCACTACTGGAGCCGGTCGAGAGGAAAGCTCTGGCTTAAGGGCGAGTCCTCAGGCCACTTCCAGAAGGTGGTGGAGGCGAGGATCGACTGCGACCAGGACGCCATCCTCCTCAAGGTGGAGCAGGAGGGCGGGGCCTGCCATATGGGCTACAGGTCCTGCTTCTATCGGGACCTGGAGGGAGAGGTGGTGGGCGAGAAGGTCTTCGATCCGAGCGAGGTCTACCGTTGAGCGGCATCCCCGGCGAAGCTCCGCGGTACACCCTCGCCAAGAGCCCCATCTTCAAGGTCGAGGCATCCGTCGAGGAGGGGATGGTCAGGCTGAGGGCCGCAGGGCCCCTGGCCCGCCTCCCCTTTGTCAAGTCGGCCCTGGGGATCGCCGACGGCCAGATCCCGGTGATGGCGGGAGAGCAGCTCATCCTCTCCACCTGGTTTCCGCCGATTCCGAGCAGGGCCTTCGACCGCCTGGTCAGAAGCTACCTCAAGTCGTCTTTGGGGATAAGGACCCCCGACCAGGTCACCATATCCATCACCGAGGAGTGCCCCAACCGCTGCCTCCACTGCGCCCTCCCCGACTCGGGCCGCCACCACCGTCTGGAGCCCGGCGAGATCAGAGACATCGTAGGCCAGGTCCTGGACCTGGGGACGACCCTGGTCATCTTCGACGGCGGAGAGCCCACCACCTACCGGGACCTCCCCGACCTGGTCGGGTCCGTCGACGACCGGGCCATCTCCACCATCTTCACATCGGGGACGGGTTTTTCGGCGAAGCTCGCCCGGGAGCTGAAGGAGGCGGGGCTCTATGCCGTCAACGTCAGCCTGGACAGCCCCCGAGAGGAGGAGCACGACCGGATGAGAGGGAGGTCCGGAGCCTTCCGGGACGCCATGTTGGCTGTGAAAAGCGCCCTCGACGTCGGCCTTCTCGTCGACCTCTACGTCGTTGTGAGATCCGATAACGTCTCCGAGATCGATGGATTTCATCGGCTGGCGAGAGAGATCGGCGCTCACGAGCTGACCTTCTTCGAGGTGGTGCCGGTGGGGAGGTGGTCGGACGAACTAGGTTCCGTCCTCTCTGAGGTGGATCACGCGGCCCTCGACGAGTTCGTCTCTGGGGCATCCTCTCCCCGAGTATTCTCCGTGCCAGCGGCCTTCCGGGAGTTCGGCTGCTTTGCCGGGAGAAACTGGATGCACGTCACCCCGGAGGGGGACGTCTATCCTTGCGCCTGCCTCCCCCGGACGGCCGGAAACGTCCGCAAAGATCCGGTGAAGAAGATCTGGCGGAAGATGGCGAAACTGCCATATCGGGACAGCAGGACCTGCCCGGCGCGGAGATCTCGACTATAAGATCAACATGTATATATAGCCGATAATCGTGAAGATCAGCCCGATCAGGATGGAACTCACACAGATACAGAGAGAGATATTAACTGCGCTGATAAACTTACAACGTCGAGAGAGCAGGGCCATAAAGGGCGAGGAGATCGCCTCGATCATCGACAGAAACCCCGGCACCATCAGAAACCAGATGCAGTCTCTGAAAGCTCTCCACCTGGTGGAGGGAGTTCCCGGACCCAAGGGCGGCTATCGAGCCATCACTGCAGCTTACGAGGCGATCAACCTGGACGGAAACGACGATGTGGTGGACGTGCCAGTGATCAGGAACGGATCGCCCGTCGAGGGGGCCACCGCCAACGAGATCACCTTCTACACCGTGATGCGTCCAAACCAGTGCAGCGGCATCGTCCAGATAATAGGAAACATCAGAGAGTTCAACGTCGACGACGAGATCGAGATAGGGCCGACCCCCGTCAACAAGACTCACATCAAGGGGGTGGTGACGGGAAGAGACGACACCACCAACCGTCTTTTATTCGACATAAAAGAGATGACCTCGATACCCAAGATCCCGGTGAAGAACCTGGCCCGCCCGGCGATCACCATCGATCCCGACCTCTCGCTCCTCGATGCGTGCAAGAAGCTCGTTGATTCGAAGGCCCGGGCGGCCCTGGTGGGAAAGAACGGCGACCTGAGGGGGCTGATCAGCATGGAGGACGTGGTGCGAGGAATGGCTGAGGGGAAAGAGGAGATGCCGGTGGAAGCGTTGATGGAGAGGGCGTTTCCCTCCGTCAAGGCCAATGAGCCGCTTCACGTCGCCATAAGCAAGCTCGGAAAGACCGGAGATTGTCAGGTCGTTGTCGTCGACTCCGACGTTCCCACCGGGATTCTTGAAGCCACAGACCTGATCCGCTACATGATCCGGTTTTAGGAGAGGATTCGGAGGGATAAGCCCCCCCTTCAGGATATCTCCGTCCCCGAGTGGCCTCCCTCAGCCGCTCTCTTCAGGTTTTCTGCGTCCCCGCCGTATACCACAACGGTGGGGATGGAGCTTCGCTCGATGATCTTTGCGGCCAGGGGGTCCACCGGCGACCGCGACCCCGCCGATAGCGTCGTCTCCATGGAGAGGCTGGCGAGCTCCCGGCAGGTCATCTTATCGAACTTCACCGCCCTCGAATCGACTTCGGGGTCTGCGGAGTAGACGCCGTCGACGGAGGTGGCAACGATCAACTTGTCGGCGCGGGCGTACTCGGCGAGGAGGGCGGCCACGGCGTCGGTGGTCTGGCCCGGCTGCATCCCCCCCAGGACGACGATCCTGCCCGGGGCAGAGGCCAGAAGGGCGCCGGCGTAGCTCTCGGCCGGCTCGGGGGCGGCGGCTCTCCCCAGGGCTGCGATCAGGAGCATGGCGTTCAGCTTCGTCGCTCCGATCCCCAAAAGATCGCAGAAGGCCTCGCTCGCCGCGAGGGCCCGGGCCTTTCCGATGTACTCCCGGGCGATCTTGCCCCCGCCCACCACCACGAAGATCTGGTGCTCTTCGGACAGGTTCTTTAGAGCCTGCGCGTACTCCTTGAGGCTCTCAGCATCGCGGCCCGCCAGGATGGAGCCGCCGAGGGAATAGACGAGTATCATGGGGGAGGGCAAGATTATGAGCGGATAAAAAGGTTCCTTGTGATCTAGCCGGACCACTCGGCGAGCGTTTTGCGGACGGTCTCAGCACTGGGGCTCTCGATCTCTTCGAAGATGGCAAGGGCGGACCTGGCAAAAGAGACGGCCTTCTCATTTTGGCCCAGGGCGCGCAGAGAGAGGCCCATATTGAAGAGGTCGTTTCCCTCGCCCCGCTTGTCGCCGATCTCGCGGGAGATGGCAAGAGCCTTCTCGTAGAAAT
>NZ_JBNGCU010000147.1:0-3262 GCF_049974945.1 Methanocrinis sp.
GGCGGCGAGGAGGGGCTCGCCCTGGCCGAGGCGGGGCTGCCCTTCGAGGTGGTGCCCGGCGTCACCTCGGCGATATCGGTTCCCGCCGGGGCGGGGATCCCCGTCACCCATCGGGGCGTATCCACGGCCTTCACCGTGGTCACGGGCCACGAGGAGCCAGGAAAGGATGAGAACCTGGACTGGAAGGCCCTGGCAAAGGTCGGGGGAACCCTCGTAGTCCTGATGGGTGTATCGAGGCTAGAGGAGAACACCTCGGCGCTGCTGGAGGGGGGGCGAGGTCCCGATACCCCGGCGGCCCTCATCGAGAGGGGGTGGAGCCCAGAGGAGAGGCTGGTGGTGGGAACCCTGGGCGATATCGTCGAGAGGGCGAAAGAGGCCGATCTTCAGTCTCCAGCGATACTGGTGGTGGGGGAGGTCGTATCCCTCTCTTTAAAGCTGAGGCCCCCCACCATCGCCATCCTGAGGCCCGACAATCGGGGGAAGGAGTCGGAGAGGATCGCCCGGAAGCTGGGGTTCAGGCCGATCCTGGCCCCCTCCATAGCCTTTTCGGAGCTTCCGCTCCCCAAGGACCTGCCCGAGAGGATCGAGAGGGCGGACTGCGTCGTCTTCACCAGCGCCACGGGGGCCGAGATCGCCCTCCGGGACGACGAGGTGGCCAAACTCCTCGGAAGGTCCGTCCTCGCCACCATCGGCCCGAGGACGCGGGAGGCTCTGGAGGAACGTGGCCTCTCAGTCGCAGTAGTCCCGGAGAGCTTCAGCTCCAGGGGTCTCGCCCTCGCCCTGGCCCCGAAGTTCAGGCGGGTCCTGCTCCTCCGGAGTGCTCAAGGAAGCCCCGAGCTGGTCAGAATACTTGAGGAGGCAGGGGTCGAGGTGGGCGAGGTCCACCTCTACGACATCGCCCCTTCCGCCGATCCGAGGCTCGACTGGCTGATACTGCGGGGAAGGCCCGACGTCTTCGCCTTCACCAGCGGCTCCACGGCGAAGAACCTGATCGAGAGGGCAAAGGAGCTGGGAGCGGAGGCCGATCTTCGGGAGAGGCTCGCAAGAGCGAAGGTGGCGGCGATAGGACCGCCCACAGAAGCCGAGCTCGCGCGCCTGGGCGTGAGGGTGGACTCTGTCCCGGAGACGTATACATTCAAATCGATGCTGGAAGAGATCAGGAGGATAAGATGATCATATTCTCGAAGGCCCTGGCAGACCAGGCGACGGTCTGGGACGCCATCAGGGCCGCTGAAGAGATCGGCGAGCCCGTCCCCGACGAGATGATAAGGTTCTCGGGCCAGAAGAAGCCCGTGGTTATGTGGAACATCACCCGCCACTGCAACCTCGCCTGCGAGCACTGCTATATAGATGCGACGGCCTCCGCCGCCGAGGAGCTGAGGCTCGAGGAGGGGATAAGGCTCATCGACGAGCTGGCGGACCTGAAGGTCCCGATTCTGATACTCACCGGCGGCGAGCCCCTTCTAAGCCGGAACTTTTACGCCTACGCCTTCCACGCCAGGGAGGTGGGCCTGCGAACGGTCATCTCGACGAACGGGACCCTCATAACCCCGGAGGCTGCAAGGCTCCTCAAAGAGGCCGCCATCAGGTACGTCGGCGTCAGCCTCGACTCCTGCAGGCCGGAGGTTCATGACCGGTTCAGGGGGGTCGAGGGAGCCTACGAGAGGGCGATCGCCGGCCTCAAGAATGCGAGAGATGCGGGCCTCAAGACGGGCCTGCGGGTGACCCTCACCAAGGAGAACTGGCACGAGATACCCGCCCTCCTGGACCTGACCCTTGCGATGGAGATACCCCGGTTCTGCCTCTATCACCTCGTACCCGTGGGGAGGGGGGCCGATATCTCAGACCGGGACGTGACCGCCGAGGAGAGGAGGAGCGTCATCAAGTTCTTGGCCGAGGCCGCTGTCGAGCTGAAGGAAGAGGAGATCGAGATACTCTCGACCGACTCCCCCATGGACGGAGCCTACCTCCTGGAAATGCTGAAAGACGATCCCGAGAAACGGGAGAGGGTCAGAAGGCTCCTCCTTAACGCCGGGGGCTGCACCGCAGGGATAAAGGTCGCAAACATCAACCATCGTGGAGACGTCCACCCCTGCCACTTCATGCCCGAGGTCGTCGTCGGGAACGTCCGGGAGAGTAGCTTCCAGGACATCTGGATCGACCATCCGGTCCCCGAGCTTCTGGCCCTGAGGGATATCAGGTCCCATCTCAAGGGGGCCTGTGGCGATTGCGAGTACCTGGAGGTCTGCGGAGGATGTCGGCAGAAGGCCAGGTACTATCTCGGAGACGTTTGTGGGGAGGACCCGACCTGCGTGGTGAAGGATCTGAAGAGCGGCCGATGATGGGCCGCCGGTTATTTTTCAGGTTTGAATCTCCAAGATTTCTGACGGTCTATCGCGCGGGGGAGGGTCGATTCATTGGCCTATCCTGGATGCGATCTGCGATTTTTCGTTTTTGGGCCGCTCGGTCTCGATCTGCTGCGATGCCCGCCTCCCGCGCAATGGTCAAGAGAAATATCGGCATAATTGGCGCTTTTGGTGGATTGAAGGAGGCCAAATCTTCCAAATCGAGAAAAAAGGCGCCAGGGTACCGGAAAGTTTAATAAACGAGTACGGCTGAATTAATACCTGGAGTGATTCAAATGGCCGAAGAGAAGAAAGAGAAGAAAGAGGAAGAAGTCGCGGAGGTCGAGCCGATACATCCCGGTGAAGAGAGAGGTGGCGGAAGCAAGAAAGGCAAGAAGGGAAAGGGCGGTAGGCTTCTGGACACCTGTGTATAGACCTGCGACCAGGCGAGCCGCGCGTGCGGCCGCCGTATTTCGCTTTTCTCTGGCGACTTCGTCGCCCGGCCCGCCCCACCCCACAGGGGCGGAGCCATCGGGTCGATTTGTCCCCCTTTATTTTTATCAAATAGCCGCAGCTTGCAGCGGAGTATAATTTGCCCCATGCAGCTGCTTTTCATTCTTGGGCGCTTCGGGCCACGATGCTCGCAGGTTCCTGCGCCTCTCACCTCTGTGATCCCAAAATCGCCGTCGTCAGGACGCGACTCCTGGGGGCGTTCCCGCCGCCTCGATCCCGAGGACGGGATCGGCGCCGACACATTGGTGGGAGCCTCTCCGGCGACGAGCAGGAGAGGATGCTCGCGCTCTTCAGGCCGTATGCGAGGTGGCTCGCATTCTACCTCCTCCAGAGAGGATTTCGATTAACCTCCGGTCGGGCGCCCTAATTTATCTAGACTTAAAGGCAGGTCAGCTATATTACAT
>NZ_JBNGCU010000148.1:0-3218 GCF_049974945.1 Methanocrinis sp.
AAGATCTCCTCCTACTTTCTCCTGGGAAGGATCGGGCCCAAGTACGCCGACCTGGACCTATCGATCGGCGAGAAGACTGCCATCCCGGTCGTCTCCCGGGCCTTCGACCTGGACGAGGAGGAGGTGGAAAGAGGGCTCCGAGAGGCTGGCGACCTGGGGGACATGGCGGAGTCGGCCTGCACGAGAGGGCGAAGCTCCCTCACCCTGGAGGAGGTCTATTCTCTCCTCCACCGGCTGAAACGCTTCTCCGGATCGGGAAGCTCGGAGAGGAGGGCGGACCACCTGGCGGGCCTGCTAGGGCACGCCTCAGCCCGGGAGGCGAAGTACATCGTCCGGATAGCCGTCGGCTCTCTCCGCCTCGGGGTCGGCGAGACGACCATAATCTCGGCCTTCACCTCGGCTTTCACCGACGGGATGGAGAACGAGGGGGTGGTGGAGGACGGCTACAACAAGTGCACCGACATCGGGATGGTGGGCGAGTCGATGTCGCGATACGGCCTCACCGGCGTCCGTCGGTTTTCGATCTCTCTGGGCAGGCCGGTCAAGATGATGCTGGCCCAGAGGGTGGGGGAGGTCTCCGAGATCCTGGAGAAGGTGGAGGGCGAGGAGATCGCCGCCGAGGTGAAGTACGACGGCGAGAGGGTCCAGGTCCACAAGAGGGGGGAGAGGGTGCAGCTCTTCTCCCGCAGGCTCACGGATATCACCGGCCAGTACCCCGACGTCGCCGAGTACGCGAGATCCGCGGTGAGGGCGGAGGAGGCGGTCCTGGACGGGGAGATCGTGGCCAGCAGGGATGGGAAGATCCTCCCCTTCCAGGAGCTGATGCAGAGAAGGCGGAAGTACGAGGTCGAGGAGTACCGGGAGAAGGTTCCCGTCGTCCTCATCCTCTTCGATCTCATATACCTGGAGGGGAGATCGCTTTTGAAGAGGCCCTACCCGGAGAGGAGGAGGCTTTTGGAGGGGGCGGTCGACGAGTCGGACGACGCCCGCCTCGCAGAGAGGATCGTCTCGGAGAACTTCGGAGAGATAATGGGGTTCTTTGAGGAGGCTCTAGAGCGGGGGTTTGAGGGGATCATCGTCAAGTCCACCTCCAAGGGCTCGGTCTACCAGCCGGGCAAGAGGGGCTGGAACTGGATAAAGTGGAAGCGAGAGTACGAAGAGGGGCTGCGGGAGAGCTTCGACGTCGTGGTCGTCGGAAGCTACAGCGGCCGAGGGAAGAGGAGCGAGCATTTCGGGGCCCTCCTCTGCGCCGTCCGCAACACGGAAGAGGACGTCTTCGAGACCTTCACCCGGGTGGGGACGGGTTTTTCTGACCAGGACTTCGAGACGATCGAAGGGGAACTCGAGGACTACCGAATCTCGAAGAGGCCTCCGAGGCTGAAGCTGAAGAAGGAGATGGTCCCCGACCAGTTCTACGAGCCCGCCGTGGTCATCGAGATCATCGGAGCCGAGATCACCAGGAGCCCCGCCCATACCGCCGGAGAGGAGGAAGGAGAAGAGAGGGGTCTCGCCCTGCGGTTTCCCCGCTTTCTGAATATCAGGGAAGACAAGGGGCCGGAAGAGGCCACCACCGTCGAGGAGATCAGGACTCTGAGAGGATGACCACGAACGGAGAGCTGGCGAGAATCTTCAGGGAGATGGCCCTGATGCTGGAGCTGGAGGAGGTTGACTGGAAGCCCCGGGCATACCGGAAGGCCGCCTACGGAATCCAGGATCTCGCACGAGACGTCGGAGAGGTCTACGAGGAGGGAGGAAGAGACGCCCTCCAGAAGATCCCCGGGGTCGGCGAGAGCATGGCAGACCACATCGTCGAGTACCTGGAAGAGGGGAGGATCGAGAAGTTCGATGACTTGAGAGAGAAATATTCTGAGGGGATAACCGAGATCGTAAGCCTGGAGGGGGTGGGGCCGAAGACCGCCAAGAGGTTCGCCCTGGAGCTGGGGGTCTCAAACCCCGAAGAGCTGGAGAGGGCGGCGGAGGAGGGTAGGATCAGGAAGCTTCCCGGCTTCGGAGAGAAGACAGAGGAGAACGTCCTCGCGGCGATCGAGACCTATCGAGAGGGAAGAGAGAGGATGCTGATCAGCGTGGCCCTGCCCACGGCAGAATCGATCGTGGACCATCTGAAAATGACCTCCTCGATGGAGAGGATCGATTACGTCGGCTCCCTGCGGAGGTGGAAGGAGACGATCGGCGACGTGGACATCCTCGTCGCCTCTGAGGAGGCCGAGGGGGTGATGGGAGCCTTCGTGGGGATGGAGGGGGTGGCAAAGGTCATCTCGAGGGGGACGACCAAAAGCACGATCATCCTCGAAGAGGGGGGCGTTCACATCGACCTGCGGGTGATCCCAAAGGAGAGCTACGCCGCGGCGCTTCAGTACTTCACGGGAAGCCGCGAGCACAACATAGCCCTCAGAAAAGAGGCCCTGAAGATGGACCGGAAGCTCTCCGAGTACGGCCTCTTCAAAGAGCCGGGATCGGGAGATCCGATACCCTGCGAAGATGAGGCGGAGATCTACGGAGAGCTGGGGATGGAGTACATCCCTCCCGAGCTGAGGGAGGACCGGGGCGAGATCGAGGCCGCGAAGGCGGGAGAGCTTCCCGACCTGGTCTCGGCCAAAGATGTGAGGGGCGACCTCCACCTCCACACCAAGTACAGTGACGGCACCGCCACCATTGAGGAGATGGCCCGGGCCGCCCGGGAGAGGGGGTACGACTACATCGCCATCACCGACCACTCAAAGTCCGCCCGGATCGCCGGCGGGATGGACGAGGAGACGATTCGAGAGCAGTGGGCGGAGATCGACGAGATCGGAGGCGACTGTGAGATCAGAATCCTGAAGGGCGCCGAGGTCGACATCCTCAAGGACGGCAGCCTCGACTACCCCGAAGAGATCCTGGACGAGCTCGAGATCGTGATCGGATCGGTCCACTCCAGCTTCAAGCTCTCCAGGAAGAGGATGACCCGCCGGATCGAGAGGGCCCTAGATGACGAGCATCTGGACATCCTGGGCCACCCTTCGGGAAGGTTGATCGGAAAGAGGCCCGGATTTGAGGCCGATTTTCCAAGGATCTTCGAGATCGCGACCGAGAGGGGAAAGGTTTTGGAGATCAACGGCCAGCCGGAGAGGATGGACCTGAACGACGTCGGGATCATCGCCGCCGGGGAGAAGGGCGCAAAGTTCTGCATAGATACAGACAGCAGCTCTCCTGCAAATCTG
>NZ_JBNGCU010000149.1:0-3205 GCF_049974945.1 Methanocrinis sp.
GCGATCCAGGGCGTCCGGATCAACGGCCCCATCCTCCAGGAGATCGTCGAGACCCTCGACCTCTTCCTCCAGGTGGGCGGGGGCATCCGGACCCGGGAGGATGCGGCGTCGCTCCTCGACCTGGGGGTTGATAGAGTGATCCTGGGGACGGCGGCCCTGGCCCGGCCCGAGATGGTTACGGAGCTGGCGGCCGACTTCGGGTCCGATCGGGTGATGGTGGCTCTGGACGTGAGACGGGGGAGGGTCACCACCGAGGGTTGGCAGAGGGACTTGGAGAAGGGGGCCATCGAGCTGGGTCTCCTCTTCCAGGAGAGGGGAGCAGGCTCGATCCTCTTCACCAACATCGACACCGAGGGGCAGCTCCGAGGGATCGACCTCGAGCCGACCCGAAGGCTCGTCGAGGCGGTCGACGTCCCGGTGGTGGCTGCCGGAGGCGTCTCCACAGTCCAAGACGTCTTAGGCCTCCGGGACGCGGGGGCCTCCGGGGCCGTGGTGGGGACGGCGATATACACCGGAAAGCTCGACTTCAAAGAGGTCCTTTCCGCCCTCCGATCCTGATTCGTAGGTTCACGGAGGGTTTGTGGAGGGGTCATCTAGATCGTCGAGGGTTCATGGAGGATCTTTATAGGTGATATTATGAGGAAGGGAAAGGGAGGATCGAAGGTCGGCGGGGCCCGGGCCGGGGTCGAGGTGAATGTTGACGGGAACGGCGAGGCGAACCTCGACTCCGGATCGGGTTTCCTCGACCACATGCTTCAAGCCCTGGCCAGGATGAGCAAAATCGACATTAGTGCAAAGGCCGAGGGCGGGATCGCGGTGGAGAGGTCGAGGGCGCTGGGCCTCGCCCTGGGGGGAGCCTTGGCCGCGGGCCTGGGAGAGAAGCGGGGGATAAGAAGGTACGGCTGGGCGGCAGTCCCCATGGACGAGGCTCTGGGAGAGGTGGCCCTGGACCTCTCCGGGAGGCCCTATCTGGTGATGAAGAGCGAGTTTGAGACCGAGATCATAGGAGACCTGGAGTCCCAAAACGTCAGGAGGATCCTCGAAGCCCTGACCGAAGAGGGGCTCTTCACCCTCCACGTCAGGTTCGATGGGGAGAACGATCATCACAAAGCCGAGAGCATCTTCAAGGCCCTGGGGCTCGCGTTTAAGGAGGCGAAGAGGGTCGAGGGGACGGAGATCCTCAGCACCAAGGGCGTCCTCTGATCTTGATTTTTTGTCTTTTCACTCGAACTCGATCGTTCCCGGGGGCTTAGGGGTCAGGTCGTAGACGACCCTCGATACCTCCGGGATCTCTCCAGCGATCCTGGTGGATATCCGCCTCAGAACATCCCAGGGAAGCTCCAGAACGTCGGCGGTCATGGCGTCCCTCGAGGATACTGCCCTCACCGCGACGACGTAGCCGTAGGCCCTTATGTCGCCCTTGACCCCCGTCGCCTTGCCCAGGATCGCGGCGAAGGCCTGCCAGGGGTGAAAGTTCTTCAGCTCCTCCTCGACGATGGCGTTGGCCGCCCTCACCACCGCTAGCTTCTCACGTGTCACCTCGCCGAGGATCCGAACGGAGAGGCCCGGCCCGGGGTAGGGCATCCGCTCGCAGATCTCGGCGGGCATGGAGAGACCCCGGGCCACCTCTCTCACCTCGTCCTTGTAGAGGTCGCGGAGCGGCTCGACGATCCCCACAAACTCCATCTTGAGGGGCAGGCCGCCGACGTTGTGGTGGGACTTGATACCGCCCTCGGACTCTATCAGGTCGGGGTAGATGGTGCCCTGGATTAGGTACTCGGCGCCTATCCGCCTCGCCTCGTCCTCGAAGACCCGGATGAAGGTCTCTCCCACCACCTTCCTCTTCTCCTCGGGATCGGTGACCCCCTCGAGGGCGCTCAAAAAGCGGTCCTCTGCATGGACGGTGATGAGGTTGAAGTCGGAGAACATTTCGGCGATCTTCTTCGACTCGCCCTGCCGCATGAGGCCGCTGTCGACGTAGACCGGAAGCAGCCGGTCTCCGATCGCCTCGCGAGCCAGAAAGGCGCAGACCGAGCTGTCCACGCCCCCTGAGAGGCCGATGACCGCTCTTCCCTCCACCTGGCGGCGAATCTCTGCTATGGCTTCATCGATGAACTGGGGGACGTTCAGACCCATAAAGATCTGAGGCCGGTTCCGAGGATAATAGACTTGCGGTTATCGGTCGCGAGTTGTCAGCGGCACGACTTCAGATGAGCCCAACGTGAACCGTACATGAAAAATAGTCATTTAAAGGAGCGGGTGGTAGCTTCTCTCAGCGGGAAGGGGAGTGGGAAACGACAGATCGCCAGACCTCCTATCGAGATGAGAGGGCATTTCCCTCCGCCCTCTCATCTCTCGTCCCTTTTGCTCTTTTGGTGATCTGCCTTCTTCCTGCATTTTAATCACTCTCATTTCGCCCATTCATTTATAGACCTCGCTGCCGCTTCGCAGGGAGTAGCTCCCGTTGAAGAGGCTCGTAATAGCGGCGTCTCTCTCTTTGGTGTGGCTCTCTATCTCGTATATCGCCATCCCGCTGAAGTTCGACTCGGAGCCGAGGATGAGCCTGGTGCTCCGGACCTCGGCACTGCCCGTGCAGTTCAGCCGGTCGGCGTAAAGGTACTGCTCCCTTATGATAGAGCCCCGCTTTTCGTCCATGCAGGTGTGGCTCGCGTGCCAGCTGGAGTTGTAGCCGAGGGTGCGGCCCATGGACAAATTCAGGACCGCCGGAGCCTGTACGGCGTCGAACTCCCTGTTCATCTTCATCCGGGTGGTCCTGTAGCTCAAGACCTCCTCCGACTCGTAGCTTCCAGCCCCGTGCTCTGTGAAGCTGAGGACGGTCCCCACGATCGGCCTCACCGGCGTCTCGACCCTGCCCGTCCTCTCGAACTGGTCGCAGGATATCCTGACCTGGTTGATTATCAGGTGGGGACTCCTCCCGGTCGCAAACCTCCGCCTCATCGAGACGAAGCCGTTCCCGGAGACGCGGCCATCCAAGTCGGCGACGAAGTTCTGCTTTTTCATCTTCATCACCAGGACGATCCGGCCGTATTCTCCCGGAAGCAGAGTCCCTATAGTCCAGACGTTCTTCGTCCCCGGGTCCGGTGGCGGGTCGGCGGAAAGGAGAGACATCCGGGGATCGTACTCCTCCACGATGACCAGGTTTGTCAGAGGCACCATCAGGTCGTTTCCGTAGGTTATGGTGTAG
>NZ_JBNGCU010000150.1:0-3203 GCF_049974945.1 Methanocrinis sp.
CGTCGGTGTACTTAAGAAAGGACTCCATGTAGGACTCGACTATCGCCTTTGTGATGGTAACTTCATCAAGCGCCATGAGTGGGGCGATTGGCCCGATCGGTGATAAAGATATCCTTTTTGGAAATTCTTATCTACCATCCAAACCTTTTCTTCTCTCGCGGATAATTGAGAAGGGGGATGGGCTCAGATGCCAGCGTGAGTTATGAGCCCCTCGCCCCCGTTGAGGGTGTATAGGATGGATTTCGATCCGAAGAGCGCTTTTCAGTCCCGGGAGGTGAGCTACTCGTACCAGGGCGAAGAGTTCGCCGACCCCAGAATCCTGGTGGTGGGGTGCGGAGATGCCGGATGCAGGATGGTGACCAGGCTTTCAAACCTCGGCGTCTCCGGCGCTGAGACCCTGGCTGTGAACACCGACCAGCGATGGATGGGCGAGATCAAAGCCGACGGGAAGATCCTGATCGGAAGGGGGGTGGTCGTCGGCGATGGTGCCGGAGGAGATCCCGAGGTCGGAAGGATCGCGGCCAAAAGGTCGGAGCGCGCCCTTTTGGAGGCCCTGGGAAGAAGAGACCTGGTATTTGTAGCCGCGGGCCTGGGGGGCGGGACGGGCGCGGGGGCGGCTCCCCTCATATGCAGGATGGCAAAGGATCTCGGAGCCACGGCCGTGGGGATCTTCACCCTTCCTCTGGCATCCGTCTTTCAAGAGGGCGTCGAGGGTGCCACGATAGATATCGAAGATCTGGTGAAGGCCACAAACACCTCCATAATTCTGGACAATAACAAAATTCTTGAGATGGCACCGGATCTCTCGGCGGAGCAGACCTTCTCGGTGATGGACCAGGTGGTGGCCGAGATCATAAAGGGGATCGTCGAGACGATAACCCAGACCTCCCTCATCAACCTGGACTACGCCGACGTCAGGACGATCATGGCCGATGGCGGCCTCTCGGCCGTCCTGGTTGGGGAGGCCGATTCGGGAGAGGGGGCCGAGGTGGTCGTCCTCTCGGCCCTGAGGTCGCCCATGCTGGAAGTGGAGACGAAAGCGGCTACCGGCTGTCTTCTGCACATAACGGGTGGCGAGGATCTCACTCTCAAGAAGGCGGCCGAGATCGCCGGCGCCCTCACCCGGGAGCTGGACGAAAGGGCGAACGTCATCTGGGGGGCGAGGGTGAAGGCGGGACGCGGGGGGAGGATAGGCCTGCTCGCGATAATGACCGGCGTCGGGACGCCGCGGGATCCCGGTCGATCGGAGGCTCTGTCCTCATGCGGCGGCCTCAGGACGGCATCTCGGTCCTGACCCGCACGAACTTCTCTTCCTCTCCCAGGGTCATGGTGGCGTCGACCCCCATCTTGGTGGTGATGCCGTCGACCGACCGTGGGTCGAGGGTGCTCCCCCGTACGCGGGGATAGATGACGACGTCCTCGTCACCCCGAACTCTCGTGGCCACGGCGTACTCCAGGTCCTGGGGGTTGTAGACGTCGATATCGTCATCGACGACCATCACATGCTTGAGACTTTTGTGGGCCTCGAAGGCTGCCTCGATCACCCTTCTCGGGTCGGACTGATCCCTCTTTTTGATCTGTATTACGGCGTGGAGGTAGGAGCAGCCGCCTTCGGTCAAGAGGACGTCCCTCGTATCGGCGACCGAGGATGCCGCCTTGAATATCAGAGGCTCGTAGGGGATGCCCATCAACATCTTGTGCTCGCCCCCCGAGGGGAGGAGGCCGTGGTAGATGGGAACCTCCCTCGTCATCATCTTCGTGAGGTGGATCACGGGCTCCATCCTTGGAAAGTCCCTTGTACCGGTTATGTCCACAAACGGCCCCTCTGAGGCCCTCTCGGCGTCGATGTAGCCCTCGAAGACGATCTCGGCGGCGGGGACCAGAACGCCGTTATCGAGAGAGACCAGTTCCACGGGGCTTCCGGAGAGGGCGCTCGCGTACTGAAACTCCATCCCCAGGGGGACTCGAGTGCTGGCGGCGATAAGGATCGCCGGATCGACCCCGATTACGATAGCGACCGGCAGCTTCTCCCCCTCACCAAGAGCCTCCTGGAGAAGCATATGGGTATGCCTTCCGGGAACGAGCCGGGCCGCCAGTTTGTCCTTGCCGATGACCATCATCCTGTGGACCGAGGCGTTCGTCTTATCTTTAAAGGCGGATACGACGATCCCGGAGGTGATGTAGGGGCCACCGTCCCCCCGAAAATGGGTGAGGATGGGAAGATATGATAGATCGGGCTTGCTCGCGGCCTCCATGAAGGGCGATGAGTCCACCTCCCGGACCCAGCCTCCGGCCACGTCGATTTTGGCCAGCTCTCGCGCCATCTCCTCTTTTGAGGTTTCGAGAGCCCTGGCCAGGAGGTCCCGAGTCCCGAGGACGTTCATGCAGCACTTCTTGCCGTCGACGTTGCTGTAGAGGACGGGGCCTGACCCGACGGAGAGGGCCGCAGCCTCGAGCACCGGTGAGATGGGGCGGTCCACCTCCTCCAGGAGGCCGGCCTCCTGAAGCTCGTGGAGGAAACCTCTGAAGCTCATGAGAGAGGAGAGGCCACCTCCCGATAAAGACCTTTCCTTCTCAGACGATCAGGACCGCGATAACTCCGGTCATGAATATACCGTCGAAGGTGCCCGCGCCTCCGATGCTCGCCACCGGGGCCCCGAGGTCAGCGATCCTGTTCAGGTTTAGGAGATCTGCCCCGATCAGTGTTCCGAGGACGCCCCCGACGTAGGCGGTGACGAAGCGGCCCTCGGGGATGGGGCAGAAGGCGGCGGTGAGGACGAGAGCAGAGAGGGCCGCCGCCAGCGGAGGTATGAATAGGGGGGTTGCGATCCCCAGGCCTTTAATCGGCCTTGCAACGCTGTGAGTCACCAGGGCGACGATGGCGGTCCCCGTCGCGGCGATGAAAGCGACCTGGGGGTAGGTCAGGAGGAGGTAGGCCGAGACCAGGACTGGGATCAGGGCGCCGCCGATGTTCACCGCCACCATCGTCTCGTTCGTCACCGTCTTCACCACCGGGACCCGATAGACCATCCCGAAGCTCCTGACGAAGGTCTCCTTCACCACCGGGACCTTCGACTCCATGGTGAAGAGGGGGAAGTTCATCCCCGCCCCCACCAGGGAGACCGCGAGGAGAAGTAGGGCGTCGGACCAGGAGAAGCCCATCTTGGTGAAGGCGGTGCTGAGGGCCCCGAAGAAGAGGAGGG
>NZ_JBNGCU010000151.1:0-3201 GCF_049974945.1 Methanocrinis sp.
ACCTCCTTCATCCCCGAGACCCCAGCGTAGCGGTAGGCGTTGGCCCAGACCCTGAAGCTCGTCCGCAGGGGCGTCATCCGGTTGTAGACCCGCTTCAGAGACCAGTTCAAAACCTCCTCCATCTCTGCGGGAGGGATGTGGGGGTGGTTCCAGACCAGGTGCTTCATGTCGAACCGGTGCCAGTCCCGCTCGAAGATCCCGTAGTTCTCCTCCAGCTCGTCCCAGAGCTTCGTCTGGGGGAGTGGGGTCATGATGCAGATCTGGGTTATGTCCAGCTTGAGGTTGGCAAGGTCGGTTATGTCCTTTTGGAGGGACTGCCTGGTGTCCTCGGGAAACCCGATCATGTAGTAGCCGACGGTCCCCAGGCCGTACTTCTGGAGAAGACGGACCGTCTCCAGGACGTCCTCAGTCCCCTCCTTCTTGTTGATGTCGTCGAGCTTATCCTGGTGGAGGTTCTCGATCCCGATGGCCGCCCCCGCAAAACCCTTCACCTGACGGGGCTTCTTCCCGGTGACCGGATCGGGCCTGGTCCTCATCTCCACCCAATCGGGTATCTTTTTTCTCAAATAGTCGGCCCGAGCCATGCAGCCCCAGACCATCCCGTACTCGTCCAGGAGCTCGACGACCCGATCGGCGTGCCTTCGGTTCGCGCCGAAGTTCTCGTCCTCGATCAGAACGACGTTGATCTCGTGATCCTTGTAATATGATATGACCTTCTCCAGGCTCTCCAGGGGAACGGGATGGGGGCGGTTACAGAACTTGGGGGTCTGGCAGAACTTGCAGCCCACCCCGCAGCCCCGGGTGGTGAACATGATCCCGTAGATGTTCAGCTTCTTGTTGAAGGGGGTTCCCAGGTACTCGATGAGGGGCGGGTGAAGGACGTCCTTCTGCTCCACCTTCCTTCCGAAGTAGGGGGCGACCGTCCCTTCGGCGTACCCCTCGAAGGTCCGGTCGAATCTGTCCTGGATCGATGGGGTCAGAGCGCCGTAGTTTCCTGCCCAGAGCTCCCCGGCCTTCCCGGAGGCCCGGGCCGCCTCCACCATCTCCAGGATCTCGCAGGTCTCGTTGAGGTAGAAGGAGAAGCCGACCACGTCCCAGCCCTCGGAGAGCTTATTTTTGTACTCCTCGAAGGTGGGGTACTCCAGGATCTCGATCTCGGGGATGTTCTGCTTGAGGAAGCGCAGGCCGAAGGACTGGAGCCGGGGCCAGTAGAACCGAAACCACTTGGAGCGGGCGTTGGAGCCTATGTAATCGTAAGGCTCGGGATCGTTCTTGTAGACGGTGGTGAAGAGGACTTTGGGGGGCATAGTTGGCATTTGCCCGCCGATCGAAGATTAAGGTTACGATTCTGATCTTGCCCTCTACCCTCTATTCAATCTCCAGCCGTTTCGACGCAAACCTATAAACCCCCTCCCTCATTCATCCTCCCTCATGGAAGGGGCAGCCATCGCCACCACGGGTCTTTCCATGCGGTTCAACGGCTTTGTCGCCGTCGACGGGGTCGACCTCGAAATCGAGAGGGGGGAGCTCTTCGGCCTCCTCGGCCCAAACGGCGCGGGAAAGAGCACCATAATCAAGATGCTGACCACGATGCTCCGGCCCTCCGCTGGCGGGGCATCCGTCTGGGGCTTCGACATCGACCGGGAGAGGGACGAGGTTCGTAACTCCATCGGGGTCGTCTTCCAGGACCCGTCCGTGGACAGCCAGCTCTCGGGCCGGGAGAACCTGGACTTTCACGGTCGGATGTACGGGATGGACCGAAAGACCCGCCTGGAAAGGGTTGCCGAGGTCCTGGAGCTGGTGGACCTCGCCGATAAGGCAGACGTGCTGATGGAGGACTACTCCGGAGGGATGCAGAGGAGGCTGGAGATCGCCCGGGGTCTGATGCACCATCCTCACGTCCTCTTCCTCGACGAGCCGACATTGGGCCTGGACGCCCAGACTCGGAGGCATATCTGGCAGTACATCCTGAAGATGAACCGGGAGGAGGGGGTGACCGTCGTCCTCACCACCCACTACATGGAGGAGGCAGACCACCTCTGCGAGAGGGTCGCCATCATCGACCAGGGGGAGATCGTCGCCCTGGACACCCCCGAGAACCTCAAGGACCTGATCGGCGCGGACATCGTCACCCTGGAGGTGGATGGCGGGATCGGCGACGAGCAGGTCCGCGCCTTCTCGAAGTTCGAGGGGGTCGAGGCCGTCGACCGGTCCGGCTCGACCCTCAACCTCAGCGTCGACCGGGGCGAGGCCCGGATCCCCGAGATCGTCCTTTCCGCCTGCAGGGTGGGGGTGAAGATAAGGTCGGTCAGCATGCACGAGCCGACCCTCGAAGACGTCTTCCTCAAGTTCACCGGCAAGAAGATCCGGGAGGCGGAGTCGGCCGGCGCCGGTCGGATGGTGGCGGTCCAGAGCAGGATGAGGACTCGGAGGCACTGATATGACCAGGGTGAACGTCTACGCCATCTACAGCCTGTGGCTGCGGGAGATGATCCGCTTCTTTCGGCTGAAGAGCCGGGTCTTCGGCTCTCTGGCCCCGCCCTTCTTCTTCCTCGCCTTCCTCGGCTTCGGCTTCCGATCCGCGGCGATGCCCGATATCCCCTCGGGCGTCGACTACATCAGCTTCCTCGCTCCGGGGATCATCGGGATGACCCTGCTCTTCTCCTCCACCTTCGGAGGGCTCTCCATGCTCTGGGACCGGGAGTTCGGCTTTCTCCGGGAGATCATGGTCGCTCCCGTATCGCGGCTCTCCATCGTCATCGGAAGGACCGCGGGCGGCGTCACCACCGCGGTGATGCAGGGCCTCTTCATCCTCGTTCCGGGGATCGTCATGGGCCTGGAGATCTCCGGGTTCGGCGGCTTTCTCCTCTCCCTGGTCTTCATGGTCCTGATCGCCACCACCTTCAACAGCCTGGGCCTCGCCTTCGCCTCCCGGATGAAGGACATGTCCGGCTTCTCATTGATCATGAACTTCATGGTCTTCCCCCTCTTCCTCCTCTCCGGAGCCCTCTTCCCCATATCGAACCTCCCTCCGTGGCTTCGGAGCCTCTCCTACCTCGACCCCCTCACCTACGGCGTGGACGGACTTCGGGGGTCCCTGGTGGGGGTCAGCGACTTTCCCCTGGCCTTCGACCTCGCGATCCTCGCGGTCTGCTCTGCGGGGGCCCTGGGCCTGGGTGCCTATCTCTTCGAGAAGAGCGA
>NZ_JBNGCU010000152.1:0-1642 GCF_049974945.1 Methanocrinis sp.
GATGGGGATCTCCTCGATCCTCGCCGGCATCTCCTCCCGGAACGAGGGCAGCATCGCCTTCCACGAAAGGCTCGGGTTTCGAGAATGCGGCCGCTTCGAGGCGATCGGGAGAGAGGAGGGCGAGGCCTTCGATGTGGTATGGATGCAGAGGATGCTCTGAGAGGGGTCAGACGTTTATCGACCGCCGACATTCGGCGCTCAGGTCTCGATATTCTTCGAAGCTGCTCTCCCCGTTTGCGTAGGCTTCATGCCAGTCTCGGGGGACCGGCATCTCTGCATAGAGCTGGTCTCTTCTGGCTTCGAGGAGGAGGGGCTTTCTTCCCGCGAACTTGGCGGCACAGGTGACCCTCTTGTCCGTGGTCTCGGCGAGCCGCTCCATCCACCGGTACCCTGCCACCGACCTCAGGAGGTGATGGTCCAGGATCAGGGTATCCACCTTTCGGGCGAGGGCCTCCCCGTTCTTCCACGCGATCTCCTGCAGCGCGGGGGTGAGGCGGGGGAGGTAGAGGGGTGGTCCCGAGGCGAGGACGACGGTGGGACGCCAGCCGAGGATGATCGATATCGCCCTCTCGTCGAGGAGCTGGATGTCGGAGGCGTGGACGAAGACCTCCTCCCCCTCCTGGACCCGAGTCATCATCACCGTGCCGAGCCTCGAGCTCGCAGAGCCGTGGGGCACGGGCAATGAGAAGCTGAGTGGTCCGTCGCTCCTCTCCTCGGCGTCGGGAAGGATTCGGCCGGCGAACCGGGAGAGGTCGATCCACCTCTGTACCGACAGGTCCGAGAGGTCGTGAGGCCCCTTGCACCAGAGCCGGAGATCGGCGAGGGGAGGGATTGCGCTGAGGGAGAGCTGGTAGGGGTTTGCGTCCGCCAGGGGGATGTGGTCGCCGTGGTAGTGGCTGATCACGAGGTCCGTGGCCCTTCCCAGGGCAGCTATTATCCTCTCCCGGACCTCCGCCCCCACTGCCACCTGGTGGGGATGGGGGAGCTTGCCCCGTCGCAGGTAGCCGAGGGCCACTCCCGGGTCTATGACGATGGTCCTCTCATCTGCCTCCACCACGCAGGAGAGGCCCCTCACGCCGAGGGATTCGGTGCCCAGCACCTCAATCTTCATGATCTTCTCGTCTCCATCTTGACCAGAATTATAAAATCTGGCTCCACTATATCGGGCTGAGGGCAGGGTCTTAAAAGTTTTCGGTCGTCGCCGGAGTCATCGCTGTGGCGGCGATGTAGACCCCTTCCGGGAGGCTGTGATGAACTTTCTGCGGCGTTCGATCTCAATCTGCGGCGGGAGCATCACTGGCGAGGGAGGAAAAACGGGCTACATCTGGTGGCGACCGAACGTCGTCGGAGCATTCCCTCACCAGGGCAGGGTGGCGAGGTAGGTGGGGATTTCATTACAAAGTCACCACTCGCCCTTTTGGATCATCTCCCTCAGCGAAGTCGTGTCTGGAACGTCATATCTCTCAGAAAAATTCAATATACATTCGGCAAGAAACGTTTGAAACTCCATCCCATCGATCACAAAGGAGGCCTCGCCCCGTTCAACCGCCAGACGGTGAGCTTCCCGGAGATCCGCCAGGGTGGCCGGCTCTGTGCCCTCGCCTCTGCTCTCCTCGGCCTCCTCCCCGTCGGTCTCCTCCCC
>NZ_JBNGCU010000152.1:1742-3139 GCF_049974945.1 Methanocrinis sp.
CTCCTCCCCGTCGGTCTCCTCCCCTTCGATCTCCTCAAAGACGTGGTCTGCTATCTCTTCGAAGTCCGCGCAGTCTAAAGAGCGGCCGAGAAGATCGCCGAAGATCCCCCGCGCCGTAGGGGCGAGGTCGCCCGCCTCCAGCAGCTCCCTGGCCTCGGCCCTCAGCGCCTCTTTTAGGGACTTGGAGAAGGTCTGCCGATCGCCGGATGACTTCGCCCCCTCATAGAGCCTGGCGAGACTGTCCGAGTCGTACCTCAGCCAGCTATCGATCGCCCATGTTTGAAAATTTTTCCACCCTCGATAAGTCTCGTCTCCGGTCCCCCTCTTCAAAGTCATCTTCTTCATCTTCTTCATCTTCTCACCCTCCTGGATAAAAAGATGGATATCATCAGTGGGTGCCCATCACGACATCGACACCGGTCTTTTTTCGAATGGCCTCGGCTATCTCTGCGGAGTACTTGCAGACCGGCTCAGATGGTATCGGCTTTATCATGCAGGTTCCCAGGAAGATCACTTCAGCCCCTCTTCGCACCATCTCTGCCGCCTGGCGGACGGCATCCCTGCCCGGACAACCTCCGCAGGGCGCCATTCCTATGATCTCTATCTCTTCGTCCGAATATCGGGCAAAGCTTCCGGTCTTCTCTCTTATCGCCCTGAAACAGGATGTTCCGGGGCAGATTCTCATGGCGCCTTCACATCTGACGAGCCCTACTTTGACCAACTATATCACCTGCATCATCTTTTTTCCATCTACACCTAAAGGTGTCGGCCCTTCCGGCATATTTTCTAAGATTCGCGGGCGTGTTGATTTCCTGTCCTTGGAAGATCGGACTTTTTGAGACGGATCGGCTCCGAGATCTGCAGCCCACCAGCTCTAGAGAAGTTGATCGTGAGCGGGTCAAGACCCAGATTCTGGGCCTAAAGCTAAAGAGGATATCTGTAGGAGATGAGGCTGAGGCGCGCCTAAAGTGGAGACTTACCAGACAAGAATGAGGGCGCGAGCCGTCACCGTGGCGGCGAGGTGCCCGCGGAGCTTCGCCATCAGATCAGAGCGACGGAGGGCGGGGTAGGAGGTAAAGAGGGAGATCACCGATCCATTCTCTGGCGGTGAGGCTTTATGGCTCGATTCATTGGAGCTTGTCAAAATATCAGCGCTCGGCGGATCGCCTGCGGCGCAGTTCCTCGAAGGTGATCCCCTTATCTTTGTTCTCCATCAGATATTCATATTGGGAATCAACGTATTCCGCTTCGGTCTGCTTATCACGTTTCACGACTCTTACTGCTTCCATTTTGCACCCAGCAACTCCATTTTTAGTCATATTGATATATACTCTTATCTATAATCTGAGTCGCCTGATCTCATGAAGGCGCCGGTAATGTATATCGTTTTGTCCGAT
>NZ_JBNGCU010000153.1:0-3080 GCF_049974945.1 Methanocrinis sp.
AGAAAGAAGCCTCTATCGTCCTCGAAGACCTTCGGCTTTATCAAGAGGGCATCGGAAATTGCAAGCCTTTTAAACTTGAAGGGCATCTAAATCGCCTTCCAAACGACATACTGCCATCAGGTCTTTAGCCACCTCATCCTCCGGCTCTGTCCCCTTTCGCCCTTTGTCGAAATTCATAAATTTTTCCGTCCTGCCTCTATCATCTGAATTTGAGCCGACGTCAAGCCGTTGCCCTTTTAGGTTGGGGGCTCAACTCATCCTCAAACCTTTCGGTCGAAGAGCCGTTGGATCCGGGGCCAGCACCTCTGCTGGTCTCTGACCAGAATGCCCAAACCAATCCGCATCGCTCTTCCTCTCCAGGTCTCTTGCTCCTGCCACCCCTCGCCGGGATCAAAAGAGCCGACTTCCAAAATCAACCTCCTTTGATCAGGCCCTCGTAGAGGGCCTGCGTCTTCAAAGCCACGCGGTTCCAGCTGTAACTTCTCTCTGCAATCTTCCTTCCGACATATCCCATTCTGAGCCTGAGTGCCTCGTTCTTCAACAATTTTGTTATGGCTTCCGCCAGAGCCTTCTCGTCTCCGCTCTCGACTATCAGACCCGCGCCGTACCGCTTCACCATCTCTGCGACGCCGACGATCTCGGTGCTCACCACAGGCCTTGCGCAGGCCATCGCCTCCAACAGAACCATTCCGAAGGTCTCTTGGCTCGCAGATATGGATGGCAGCACGAATAGATCGCAGCTGTTGTAGAGTTCGACGATATCGTCCTCGGGGACGCGGCCGAGAAATTCGACCCGATCTTTGAGGCCCAGGGAAGAGGCCATATTCTCATAGCGGTCCAAAAGCTCTCCCCCGCCCCCCACGACCAGCTTCGCCTCCGGCACCTCTTTGACCACGTCCACCATCGCCATGAGCAGCCTGTCCAGACCTTTGAACCTGTGAAATCTGTCAAGCACACTTATGAAGAGAACCTTCTTTCCCACCGGATGTTCTTTCTCAGGAAGGTCGATGGGTCTGAACCTCTTGATGTCCACTCCCACCGGTATTATCTCTATCTTATGGGAGTAATGCTTCAAATATGGCGAAGATTCGATCACTTTTGGATTGGTTATTATTATTTTGGAAGATTTATTCAATACGATTTTTTGGTTTACATTGTTATATATTTTCGCCGCATAGCTCATCCGGCCTCGGCCCACGATATCGCTGTGGTGGGTCAAGACCATCGGCCTGCCCTTCACCGCCGCAGCCAGAGCGCTCCAGTCGGCCGACCAGGGGGTGGGGAGATGGGTGTGGACGAGGTCGAACTCCTCCCTCAGGATCTCGACCGGCAGGGTGGGGGTGATGTTCGTATTCGCCACCTTGCCGATGTAGGGGAGCCGACGAACCCTCACTCCGTCCAGGATCTCCTCTCTCTCCGACTTGGGCTCGTCTGCACATAGGACGGTCACCTCGTGGCCGAGCCTCGCGAGCTCTCTGCTCAGGTTGTAGACGTAATTCTCCACCCCGCCTGCGAAGGGTGGAAACCTGACCGGCGTCTGCAGTATCTTCATCTTATCCCCTGCTTAACGACCGCTTGAACCACGGCTTCATCATTTCGGAGCTGCGGTCCCCGCCCGGCACGATAGCCCCAATCGAAGGCCGGATTCAACGGCCAAATAACCACTTTCCCTAAGAGGCCACCTTCTCATATTCCCTCTCCATCGCGTCGGTGACAGCTGACCAGTCGTACCTCTCCGCGACCTTCCTCGACGGCTCGGAGAGGCCGATGTGCTTCTCCTCCTTCAACAGATCCAGGATGGCCCCGGCCACCGCCTCTGGGCTGAGGTCGACGACCATGCCATTCAGCCCGTCCTCCACCAGATCCGAGGCGGCGTTCATCTCGGAGCGGACCGTCACGACGGGAAGACCGCAGGCGTTCGCCTCCAGAAGCGAGATCCCAAACCCCTCCCTCGTCGACGGAAGGACGAAGATCCGAGAAGACTTCACACCGGCTATCACCTCTTCGTCTGTATCCAGAAATCCCAGGAAGTCGACGTTATCCTCGACCTTCAGCCCCCTCACCAGCCCTCCGAGGTCCTCCATCTCGGGGCCGTCGCCGATGATCGCGCACCTGATCTCGGGGATCTCCTCTTTGAGCAGGCCCACCGCCTCGATGAGGAGGTCAACCCTCTTGTGGGCCGAGAGCCTGCCGGCATAGACCAGGTCGTAGGCCGGATCGCGGGCCCCGACGGAGTCGATCTTCTCCAGGTCCACCCCGTTGGGCACGACCACCATCCTCTCGCTTTCGACTCCCATGGAGAGGAGGTCCAGCCTCACCCTCTCCGATACGGGGATAATCCTGTCCGGAAGACGAGCCGTCAGCCTCTCTACGGCCTTTCCGAAGATCGCCATCCATCCCAGGTACTCGTCCCAATAGTCGCCCCAGACCTCGTGCCAGGTTATGATGAGCGGCGTCCGTTTCAGGGTGGAGAAGAGCTTTGCCGAAAAGCAGGGAAGGTAGGGGAACTGCTGTGAATCGATGACGTCGAAATCCCCTCTCAGCGACCAGAGGAGGCTCCAGGAAAAGCGGATCGCTGCCCTGATCGATCTCTTACCCTCGACGTAGAGCTCCAGAGGATCGCATACTCCGTGCAGATGGACCCCCTCTCGCTCGACGGCGTCCTCGCCGTCCCAGTACTTCATCCCGAAGATGTGGACCTCGTGGCCCTTAGCGGCGAGCCTCCGGGATATCTCCCAGACCCTCTTCTCAGAGCCGCCCTTAACGTAGGGGTAGATCACGTCGTGAACGTATGCGATCCTCATGAGGACCAGGCCTGAGGCTCTCGGCTCTTCGGTTCTTTGGGCCTCATCTCTTATCCCCGTTCTCAGATCTCAGCAATAGCAGACTTATAAAGATCGCCGAGAAGATGGTCTGAATTCCCATGATGGTGAGGATCATCGCCATCACCGACTTCTGCATCTCCTGGAGAGATCCGCATCCCGTCGCCATCCAGCTCGCGATCACGTTCATACCCAGGATCACCCCGGACGCCAGAAGGACTCCGCCGACGGCCAGCTCCTTCTCCAGGGAGTGGTAGC
>NZ_JBNGCU010000154.1:0-3027 GCF_049974945.1 Methanocrinis sp.
GGAGATCTTCGCCGACCCGATGCTGGAGAAGGTATTCAGCAACCTCCTGGAGAACTCTGTCAGGCACGGGCAGGGCGTCAGCAAGATCCGGGTCTTCTTCGTCAAAAAGGGGGATGAGGACGAGGGGAAAATCGTCTTCGAGGATGATGGTTCCGGGATACCAGCGGAGATGAAGGCCCAGATCTTCGATCAGGCCTTCGGGAGGCACACCGGCTACGGCCTCTTCCTCAGCCGCGAGATTCTGGGGATAACCGGCATGAGCATCACCGAGACCGGCGAGGAGGGGGAGGGGGCGAGGTTTGAGATCTCCGTCCCCAGGGAGAAGTACAGAGGCCTCTAGGCTTTGGAGGAGGTGCCCGAAAAGATGTTAGTCTATGCCGTTTTCGGAGATCCCGTGAAGCACAGCCTCTCCCCGGCGATGCAGAACGCGGCCTTCTCGGCCCTGGGCCTCTCGGCCCGCTACCTCGCCTTTCGGGTGAGGTGGGAGCGGCTGAGGGACGCGATCCTCGGCGCGGAGGCGATGGGGTTTGGCGGCCTGAACCTGACCATACCCCTGAAGGAGGAGGCCCTCAAGGTGGTCGTCCCCGACGAGAACGCCGCGGCGATGGGGGCTGTGAACACCGTCGCCTTCGGTGAAGGCGGCCGGATCAGGGGATACAACACCGATGGTTGGGGAGCCCTACGGGCCCTGGAGGGGGCCGGGGTCAGGGTTGGAGGAAGGCGGGTCTTGGTGATAGGCGCCGGCGGGGCGGCGAAGGCGATCGCCCGGCAGCTCGCCCTCTCCGGGGCCGAAGTCTCCATCGCCAACCGGGACCCTCGACGAGCCCTGGACCTGGCGGTCGCCGTTGGAGGAAGGGGCTACAGCCTTGCGGATCTGGACCGGCTGGTCCCCGAGGCCGATGTCGTCGTCAACGCCACCTCCGTCGGGATGAGAGAAGACGACCCCCGGCTCGTGGAGGGCTCCCTCTTTCGGGAGGGGCAGACGGTCTTCGACATCGTCTACAACAGGGAGACGGAACTCTTGAAAGATGCCGCTGGGGCCGGGGCGCAGGTCCTGGACGGCATTCCGATGCTCGTCTGGCAGGGGGCGCTCTCTATAGAGATCTGGACCGGCAGGAAGGCTCCCGTCGACGTCATGGAGCGGGCGGTGAGGGAGGAGCTGAGGAACCGATGACTCAGACGACAGAGATGAAGAAGACGAAAGAGAAGAGCGAGATGAAGAAGATGATGATGAAAAAGCGGATGCTGATCGTGGGCGGAACCGGCGGGACTGGAAGCTGGTTTGCCCGATATTTCAGGGGCCACGGCTTCGACGTCTCGCTCTGGGGTCCCAGCGGCCGGGTCGAGGTGGCCGAACGGCTGGGGGTGAGGTATGCAGGCGACCTTCTGGCGGAGGTGGCCAATAGCGACGTGGTCCTCCTCAGCGTCCCCATCAAGGAGACGGCCCGGGTCATCGAGGAGGTCGCACCAAAGATGAGGCCGGAAAGCCTCCTGATGGACGTCACCAGCCTCAAGGCCGAGCCGATGAGGGCGATGCTCCGGTGGGCTCCCGAGGGGGTCGAGATCCTCGGAACCCACCCCATGTTCGGCCCCACCATCCCCACCATCCGGGGCCAGACGGTGATCCTAGTCCCGGCGGCAGGAAGGTGCAGCGCATGGCTCTCTCCGATGAAGGAGATCTTCCGGGAGGGAGGTGCCCGAGTGGAGGTTCTCGGGGCCGAGGAGCACGATAGGATCATGGCCGTCGTCCAGGCCCTGACCCACTTCGCCTACATCTCCATCGGCTCTACGCTGGAGTCTCTCGACTTCGACGTGGCCCACTCGAGACGGTTCATGAGCCCCGTCTACGAGATCATGATCGACTTCGTCGGCAGGATCCTCGCCCAGAGCCCGGAGCTCTACGCCAGCATCCAGGAGAACCCCGAAGCCGAACGGGTGAGAGAGGCCTACATCAAAGAGTGCAAAAGGCTCGCCAAGCTCGCCGACGACGGCAACTCGGCGGGCTTCATGGACGCCATGCGATCGGCCGCCGATCATTTTGAGGGCGGGGACGAGGCCCTGGCCAGGTCTGACAGGCTGATCAGCCTCTGGATAGACCACAGAGAGAAAGGACGGCGGGGATGATCCAGCAGCTGGACCGGACGGATCCGCTGGTTCAGACCCGAGATTAGAGATATATCCATTCGGCGAGAGATATCGACGGAGATGATAGATTATGAATCATGAAGACCAAAAGCCCGACAGATGCGAATCCCGGCCCGCAGGGCCCGCCTGCGCCTGCTCCCTCGGCCCCCGCCGCTCCTGGACCGTTGTATTTCTGGGAATCATACTGGTCATTCTGGCCGTAGCCCTCGACCTCTCCCTTGAGGCGGTCCTGATCATAGGGCTGATACCCCTGGCAGTCCTGTTGGCCTCAGCGATGAGCAGCAGAGGACCGAGGTCCTGAAGCTTGAGACTCGATGAGCCCTCCAAGGTGGCTATTGGTCCGTCAGGCCGCCGGCCAGTGGCGTCTCAATCCCAGGAGGGCCTCGTTCTTAGCCTCGAAGAGCTCCCGGCCCTCGAGACCGCAGATTCTGCAGACCCTCTCCGCGGGGAGGCTTCCCACGAGATCGGCCATGAACTCCGTCTTCAGGCTCATCACCTCCTCGGAGGTTTGGGCCTTTCGGATCCTCCTCCCGAACCGGCCAGCGAGATCCACAACCCGGTCGGCGTCGTCTCCCAAGGCTGCCCGGACCTCCTCTGCCGGGATCGAGAAACCCGCTTGAGATCTGCCGGGCAGTAGTTTCTCTACCGCCTCCACCAGGCCGTAATGAGCTATGATGGCCTGGTTGTATGGGGTTTCAGTTTCGGTGCAACGGCCGTACCTGGCCGCGTATCCGCATCCCTCACAGTCCTCGGATCCGGGGCGGTGAAGGTTGCAGAAAGGGCAGTAGACCGGGCTCAGGGGAAGGTACGCCAGCATCTCCAGCGTCGATCTCTCGGCCAGCTCCAGGACCTCCTCTACCGCCTCGGCGGCGGCGAGATCGG
>NZ_JBNGCU010000155.1:0-2975 GCF_049974945.1 Methanocrinis sp.
TCGGCCTCGTCCTCGTGGACGAAGACCTCGATGATGTGGGTGTTGGTCATAAGCTGCGCCATGATCAGGCCGGTCGAGGCCTCGTGGGCGCAGGTCTTGTCGATGGATTTCGCCCCCGGCATCCCCAGGGCCATCACCAGGTCGCAGCCCCGCTCCTCGATCAGGATCTTCGCGGCGACCGGCAGGTCCTTGACCCCGGGGACGGTGCGGCGAACGATCTCGGCGGAGCAGCCCCGCTTCAGCTCCTTGATGGCGGCCCGTGTCATGTCGTATCGGGCGAAGTTGGTATCGGCGATCCCAATCTTCATGATCCTATAATTGGGGCTCGATCTCTTAGGTTTATCGGCCCCGTTCTCCCTCGCCCATTTGCCCACTCGCTCACCCACAATCTCCGCACCTTCCGCAGGTCGTGTCGTCGCCGTCGCCGAGGTAGAGGAGCTGGTCTCTCGACCCGTACCGATAGACTGTGATCCCCTTGCACCCCAGCCGGTAGGCGAGGCGGAAGACCTCCAGGACGTCCTCGACCGTCGCCTCGGTCGGCATGTTCACCGTCTTGGAGACGGCGTTGTCGGTGAACTTCTGGAAGGCCGCCTGGACCCGAACGTGCTGCTCGGGGGTGACCTCCAGAGCGGTGACGAAGAGCTCCTTGAGATGGTCGGGGACGTTCGCGTTCCGCAGGTTTCCCGTCTTAGCCACCCTCCTCATCAGCTCCGGGCTGTACGCCCCCGCCTCCCTGGCCATCCTCTCGAAGAGGGGCGAGGCGATAACCGTCTTTTTGCCCAGAAGGTCCCGGACGAAGGAGAGGGCGAATAGGGGCTCGATCCCACTGCTCGTCCCCGCGATCATGCTGATGGAGCCGGTGGGCGCAATGGTGGTGACGGTGGCGTTCCTCATGGCGTCGCCCTCCAGGCTGCTCCTCCCGAAGAGGGGAAACGACCCTCGGGCGCGGCCCAGCCGCTTCGACTCCTCCCTCGCCTCCCTGGAGACGAAGCTCATCGTCTTCTCGGCCACCCGGAGGGCGTCTTTGGAGCTGTAGGATACGTTCATCTTGATCAGCATCTCCGCAAAGCCCATCACCCCCAGGCCGATCTTCCTGGTCTTGAGGGTGGCATCCCTCATCAGGCCGTGGGGAAAGTGGTTCACCTCGATGACGTCGTCCAGAAACCGCACCGCCAGGCGGACCGTCTCCGCCAGCCGATCCCATTCGACCTCCCCCCGGCGGGCGAACCGTGAGAGGTTCACCGAGCCCAGGTTGCAGGACTCGTAGGGCAAAAGCGGCTGCTCGCCGCAGGGGTTTGTGGCCTCGATGACGTCTGGCAGAGGATGGGCCTGGTTGATCCTGTCCAGAAATAGGACGCCGGGGTCCCCCCTCCGCCAGGCGGAGGAGGCGATCTCCCTCAGGAGCCGGGCGGCGTTCAAGGTGCCGGAGACGCACCCGGTTCGAGGATTGATCAGATCGATCTCCTCATCCCTCTCCGCCCGGCGCATGAACTCGCCCTCGATCCCCACGGATATGTTGAAGTTCTCCAGCCTTCCCGGCTCGTCTTTGGAGTGGACGAAGTCGATCACGTCGGGATGGTCCGCCCTGAGCACTCCCATGTTGGCGCCCCTTCTTCTGCCGCCCTGCTTCACCACCTCGGTGGCGGCGTCGAATATCCCCATGAAGGAGACTGGGCCGCTGGCGATCCCTCCCGTGGACCGAACCACGTCGCCCTTCGGCCGGAGCCGAGAGAAGGAGAAGCCGGTGCCTCCTCCGCTCTGATGAACGATGGCCATCAGCTTCAGGGCGCCGAAGATCCCCTCCATGGAGTCCTCGACCGGGATGACGAAGCAGGCAGAGAGCTGGCCTAAAGAGAGGCCCGCGTTCATCAGGGTGGGGGAGTTTGGCAAGAAGAGGCCCTCTCTCATCATCTCCCCGAACCTCGCCGAGAGGTCTGAGCGATCCTCTCCGAAGCGGACCTCGGCCGAGGCCACATGATCTGCCACCCGCCGGAACATCTGGTCGGGGGTCTCCACCACCATCCCCCGTTCGTCCCGCCTCAGATACCTCCCCTGGAGGAGCTCAGGGGCGAAAGGGCCGATGGGGCTGGACGGATCGCCCTCAGCCTGTGGGCCTGCGGCCGGTCCAGTCTCGTATTCGATGCCCGATTCAATGGCCGATCTGATCCCGGATTCGATGTCGTCTTCCCTCGCCATCTCCAAAACCACCTTTAAAGCTAAAAGTCAGAAGTCCAAAGAGCGCCTGCGCGGTTTCCAGAACCCATATAAACATCGCTCTCCAACATATATCTAGATAGTTGATATGGAGGTTTTACCATCAAGATTGCCATCTCAGGAAAAGGAGGCGTCGGCAAGACCACCCTCGCCGGAACCCTGGCCCGTCTCTTTGCTCGCGACGGTTACAACGTGATCGCCATAGACGCAGACCCGGACATGAACCTCGCGTCGGCCATAGGAGTCCCCGAGAACCCCAAGCCCATCACCGAGTACAAGGAGATGGTCCAGGAGAGGGCCAGCGCCGAGTTCGGGATGTTCAAGCTCAACCCGAAAGTAGACGACGTCATCGGAAAGTGCGGCTGCGTCGGCCCCGACGGGGTGAAGCTCGCGGTGATGGGGACGGTCGACACCGGCGGAAGCGGCTGCATGTGCCCCGAGACCGCCTTCCTCCGCGCCCTCCTCCGGCACGTCATCCTCCGGGAGAAGGACCTGGTGATCCTGGACATGGAGGCGGGGATCGAGCACCTGGGTCGAGGCACCACCAGGGGCGTCGACGTGATGATCGCCGTCGTCGAGCCGGGCCTGCGGTCCGTGGAGACCCTGGAGAGGATCAAGAAGCTCGCCCGTGACCTGGGGATCGAGAAGGTGATGGCGGTCATCAGCAAGGCCCCCGAGGAGCAGGTGATCATCAAAGAGAAGCTGGCGGAGATGAACGTCCCCGTCCTGGGGACGATACCCTACGACAGGAACCTGATGGA
>NZ_JBNGCU010000156.1:0-2968 GCF_049974945.1 Methanocrinis sp.
TCTCCAGCTCCTCGTCGACGAACTTCGCCACCTTCAGGAGGTAATCGCCGCCGTCAAAGGAGAGGATAACGTCCTGGACCAGAAGCTCCAAGACCTGGTCTGGGCTCACCAGGGGCTCGCCGCAAATGTCCTCGGTGTAGCCGAGGTCCCTGAGCCGGTCGAGGTCGGTGTGAATCTCCCTCGGCCGAAAATGGGTCAGGGGCAGGTCTGTCAGGTCGTACCTGACGGTCCCGTCCTTGAAGATGTAGACCCCCCGCTTCGCCCGAAGAATCCCCTTCTCCAGGCTCTCGGGGGTCTTGTCCCGGGAGGTGAGGCCTAGAACGCCACGGACCAGATTGGGCTCTCTCTCGTTCAGGCGACGAAGCGCCCGGGAGTAGAGCTCCCTGACGTCGAGCTTCATGACGGCTGCTGCGGTGGTGGCCTTTCCGCAGCGAGGGCACCTCTCTTCTCCCGGCTGGCCGCAGGTGGGACAGGCCCTTTTCGGGACTGTATGGCCGCCGCACCCGCACAGAAACTCGTGGGTCTCGGCACCACAGCGAGGGCAGACCCTCTTTCCGATTGCAGTCTCGATGATCCCGGATCTCCCGTTTCCGACGTGGTTTTTGGCGCACTCTCCGACAGACCGGCTCTTTCCTCCGGCGTCTCCTGTGGGAAAGAGGACGTGGGGAGGAGGCCTCATCTCCCTTTTATCCGACTTCTCGGGCCGTCCCATCCTGGACCCGATCCGAGTGGGGGCTCTTGCCATCACCTTTATCCCTGCAACGCGGTTGACGAGATCGAGGGCCGTCTCAGGCGCCGACGGCTCCGATGCCATATCGTCTTCCTCCTCGCTCTCGGTCACGAACGCCCCCTCTCTCGTCCCGTCTACCGCCGCCTCTTCGTCGAGCTCTTTCAGCTCCAGCCCCTCGGGCTCGATCCCGAGGCAGAGTAGGAGAGGCAGTGGATCGTCGACCTCTATCCTCGAGCCCCTCACCCTGTGCAGGACGAGGAGGGTCTCCAGGGCCTCCATCGACGAGAGCGGCAAGAAAAGGGTTCCGTCCTCGAGCTTTCCCTCCGAAGAGGCTATCCCTCTCAACTCTTTGAACTGGTCGATGGATAAATCGTGCCAGAGGTACGTGAATCTCGGGTGGAGGGGAACCGCCCATCTCCTGGAGATCTCGATCGCCTCCTCAAATCCTAGATCCTCGCGGCCCCCTGGGTCGCCTCCCGCCTCCGCAAGCTCTGCCGCCCACCACTCAAAGCAGTAGGATGCGGGGGCCAGGGTCCTGTTGTTCTCGAGAAAATCGCCGAAGCTGATCAGAATCTCGCCGACGTCGACGATCTTGACGACATCGTTTTTGAGAACTGCCGCCTCCTCCTGGGTGTCGATCCGCAAGAGGTCGCCGCTTTTGAGCCTGACCGTCGGCCCCTCGATGCTGCTCACCGGCGAGACTGCCGCCGCCTTTCCCGGCTGTTCCAGCTTCACCTGGGTACCGGCGGCGAGAAACTCCTTTAGGATGACCATCGTAGCGGGGCTGAATCCGGCGGCCGCCAGGCCCGTGTTCCGGGATCGCCCGTACCGAAGCCGAAACCCTCCGGGTCGGTGGGGGTGGCTGAAGACCGGCCTTCCGGCGATGATGTCTCGAAGGAACTTCTCCCCCGAGGCCCCGCCATCCTTCTTCCCGCCGCTGGCCAGCTCGTCGAGCCAGTCCCATCCCTCGATTGCGAGCTTAGATACGTGCTTTTTCAGCTTCGGCCTTTTGAGGGCGATCCCCTCGGCTGAGACGAGAGCGACGCCGCCCCTGATCCGGTTCGTCTCGATCCTCTCCAGGTCCCGGAACCCCGAGACCTCCTCCTCCTCGGTCGGCTCCCCCTCGATGCAGATGGGGCAGTTTCGAATGAGAGTTCTTATCTCTTGGTCGGATGGTGCGTACTGGAGGCCCGCCACCCGCCGGTAGAGGCCGATCTCTTCGACGTACCTCTCCACCTCCTCGGGCCGAGGCTTGTACCGGTCGATTCCCACCCCGAGCCGGACATAGTCGGCGACGAGGACGCTCAGGGCCTGGGCGGTACCCCCGGCGCTCCGAATGGGCCCGGCGTAGTAGACCTTGAGGTACTCGGTACCATCGTCATTTTTGCCCAGGTCCACCTTGGCGATCCCCTCGATCGGAGCCGCCACCACGCCCTCGGTAAGGAGGGCGACGGAGGTACGGATGGCGCCGTCGATCGCCTCGATCTTCGACGAGAAGCTCCCGATCCTCCCCTCGGCGAAGTCGAGGCCGATGGCAAGGGCCGCCTCCTCCCGGCTCAACCCCTCGGCTTCGAGCTCCCGGACCCTCTTCGCGATCCCCTCGATCCCGATCAATTTTTCGACCCTCTCAGCCAGGTCCACGGCCGTCGGGACCTCCACCGAGAGGCTGGGGTCCTTCCCCTGACTTCGGGCCTTTCCAGCGATCTCCATCGCGCGGGCGAGCCCGGTCTCCAGGGTCTCGAAGTACTCGGCGGCCTTCAATCGGTCTCACTCCATAGGAAGAGGTCTGTCGTGGGGTCGTGCCTTCTCACCGGTGGCCGACCAACAAGCTCCCGGAGGCAGACCTCAGCCGCGAAGACCGTCCCGCTGGTAAGGTGGCCTCCCCTGACGTTCCCCTCGGAGTCCGCGAGGGTCGCGTGGGCGTGTAAAAATGGCTTCCCCTCCCTGATGGAGAGGTTTCCGTTGAGGCTTGCTATCTCCACCGGACGGTCGATCTCGATCGGCCTGTACTCGTGGGCCACCTGGTCGTAGTAGCCGATCTCCGCCCTCTGGAGCGCCCCGATGGCGGCGACGGCGCCGACCTTGACTCCAAGCCTCTCGGCGAGGTTCGTGATGGAGGTCACGATCTCAGCATCATGATCGAGGCTGCAGAGAAAACACCTTGCGGACCTGAGTTCCTGAATCAGAGACAACGCCGAATCCTTCCTATTTTATCCGAAATACGCCCTCTCCGTTGAA
>NZ_JBNGCU010000157.1:0-2941 GCF_049974945.1 Methanocrinis sp.
AGCGTCGGTTCAACGAAGCAGGAAACTCCGCCCTTTAGGGCGGAGAGGAAGTCACGGTTTAAGACGATGTATTTAAGGAGGGAATAAGCCACGAACGCGATAGGAATCGTAGGAAGTCCCCGGAAGGACGGCAACGTCGATAGATTGGTCCAGGTGGTATTGGACGGAGCCGAAGAGGCAGGCTACGAGATCGAAAAGTACCGCCTCAACGAGATGAACTACTCGGGCTGCCAGGGGTGCAACTACTGCAAGAGCGCCGATAATTGCAAGATCGACGACGACCTCTCGGGCCTTTTGGAGGCTATAAGGGAAGCAGACGCCGTCGTCTTCGGCTCGCCGATATACTTCTACCTATTTTCCGGTCAGTTCAAGCTGATGCAGGACCGGATGTACTCCTTCATCGACTCGGAGTTCCGCTCTCGCCTGGCTCCCGGAAAGAAGGCGGTCATCGTCACCAGCCAGGGGCATCCTGACATCTCCGCCTTCGAGAAGGCGGCCGACGAGTTCGCCGGGATTATGAAGATATTGGGATTTGAGGTGGCCGAGATAATCCGCATGGGTGGCGGGGGCGCGCCGGACGCGGTGCTGGAGAGAAAAGACCTCCTGGATAAGGCGAAGGCCACAGGAAAGGCCCTTTGAACGCTCCGCATTTCTAAGTCCGGCCGAGGCGAATAAGAGCGAAAAACGAAAAAAGAAGGTTGGCAGAGGGCGGCGGCGGGGAAACCGGCGCCCCGATAGGGGGGTGCCCAAGGCAGCCGGTTCACTTCAGCGCCGCCTCCAGCCTCTTGTTCACCTCGTCCCAGTTCACGATCTTCCAGAAGGCCTCCACGAACTTCCCCCGCTCGTTCTTGTAGTCCAGATAGTAGGCGTGCTCCCATACGTCCAGGACCATCAGAATCCGGAATGCGGGGTAGACGTTCACGTTGTGCTTCTCGATCTGCATGATCACGGGCCTTCCGATCATCCCGCACCAGGCCAGGGCCGCCCAGCCTGATCCCTCGGTGCTGGCGGCGGCGAGGGTGAACTCCTTTCTGAACCGCTCGAGGGATCCAAATTCATCCTTCAGGGCCTCGGCCAGGGCGCCTTTCGGCTCCCCGCTCTCTGCGGCCGGGGCCAGGTTCGACCAGAAGAGGCTGTGCAGGACGTGGCCGCCCGCCTGGAAGGAGAGCTCCTTCAGCGCGGCCTTCATGTCCAGCTCGGCTCCCGCCTGGCGGGCCGCCTCCAGCCTCTCCAGGACGGCGTTGGCTCCGTTGACGTAGGCGGCATGATGCTTGTCGTGGTGCAGTCGGAGCTGGCCCTCGGAGATGTGGGGCTCCAGGGCGTCGTAGCCGTAGGGCAGATCCGGCAGGGAGTAAAATCTCTTCTCAACCATGGCGATATCTCCTTGGAGTGATCTGAAGTCGCTCAGTATTTCACCGATTCGATCTTCTCCCCTCTCGGCACTATCGAATGGTCGGGGTTGCCGGAGGGCTTCATCTCCGTCCGCTTCCCCATAGCCTTGAACTTCTCCATATGCTCTCTCGCCATCTCCAATTTGTCGTCGTAGACCGTATGGACGACGTAGGCCTCTCTTCGGCCCTGGTCGTAGTAGAGATCGTGGCCGGACCACCCGTTCTTCTTCCGAATCTCCATCCTCTCGTCGAACTTCCGTCTCCAATCTGGGAAGTCCTCCACCCTGTGTCTCACAACTCCTATTCTGGCCATATTATCGCCATCGATGATTATAGATGCTGCTTTGCGAATTACTTCTCAAACAGCATCAAGATCCTTTCGTCAGGCTCGACCGGCTGGGGCTGCCGCAGCCCCGGGCCTTCTGCCGCCGATCTCGCCAGCCCCTCATCCACAGCTCTCAAGTGTTCTCCATCGTCCCCAACAGGTCGTCGGCTGACCGTTTTTGCCGCCCTCTCAGAGGCCAAGAGAAGACGTTTATGCCTCGATCAGGAGAGGTCGAATCGGTCGAGGTTCATGACCTTGTTCCAGGCCGCCACAAAGTCGTGGACGAACTTCTCCGGGGAGTCCTCAGACGCGTAGACCTCCGCCAGGGCCCGGAGCTGGGTGTTGGAGCCGAAGATCAGGTCGACCCGGGTGCCGGTCCACACGAGCTCGCCCGTAGCCCGATCCCGACCCTCGAAGACCCCATCCTCCTCCGCCGTCGGCTTCCACTCCGTCCTCATGTCCAGCAGGTTCACGAAGAAGTCATTGGTGAGCGCCTCCGGCCGCCTGGTGAAGACGCCGTGCTGGGACCCTCCGAAGTTGGCGCCCAACGCCCGCATGCCGCCAACGAGAACCGTCATCTCGGGAGCGGTCAGCGTCAGAAGCTGGGCCCGATCCACCAGCAGCTCCTCTGCCGCTACGTCATATTTGGTCTTGAGGTAGTTTCGGAACCCATCTGCAGCCGGTTCGAGGACGGCGAAGGATGCCACGTCGGTCTGCTCCTGCGACGCATCCGTCCGCCCCGGGGCGAAGGGAACGGTCACCTCGGTGCCGGCGCTCCTCGCCGCCTCCTCGACGGCGGCACATCCTCCCAGTACTATCAGGTCGGCGAGAGAAAGCCTCTTTTTCCCCGACTGGGCTTCGTTGAACTCCGTTTTGATCTTCTCCAGGGCCTCCAGCACCGTCTTCAGCTGGGCCGGCTGGTTGACCTCCCAGTCCTTCTGCGGCGCAAGGCGGATCCGCGCCCCGTTGGCGCCCCCGCGCTTGTCGGAGCCGCGGAAGGTGGACGCCGACGCCCAGGCGGTCGATACCAGCTCCGAGATCGACAGGCCCGAGGCGAGGATTCTGGCCTTGAGGTCGGCGATGTCGGCAGCATCTATCAGCTCGTGATCGACGGCTGGCACCGGGTCCTGCCAGATCAGCTCCTCTTCCGGGACCTCCGGACCGAGATAGCGCGAGCGGGGGCCCATGTCGCGGTGGGTCAGCTTGAACCAGGCCCGGGCGAAGG
>NZ_JBNGCU010000158.1:0-2904 GCF_049974945.1 Methanocrinis sp.
TCATCATAATATGATAACTGGACGACTCCATATATAGGTTGCTGTCAGAAGTATGTGAAATTCGGTGCAGATAATTTGGTGTTGATATTTAGAGCCGAGATTTATAATCGGCATTCTGGATAGAGATTAAGTCATTTGCCCAGGATCTTCCGGAGAAATCCGCCGGTCTCCTTCTTCTCTTTCGACCCCGAACTCAGCCCGGTCTCTCCTCCTCCTGCCTGAGAGCTGGCCGGTTTGGCCCCTTTCTCGGCCCTGGTCTTGGTCGCGGCCCTCGCCCTCTCGCCGACGATGGGGGTGCTCGCCCCGCCGTGCCTGCTCTTCCTCGGCCTGACCTTGACCGTGACGGGATGCTCGATCTCATTGCTGACCAGCATCGCCGTCCCCGGCGGGAGCCTCTTTATATCCTCCTCCAGCTCCGAGCTCATCCCCTCAATCCCCTTGCTCAGGGCCCGCAGGTCGTTGGGATTGGTGACCCGGAGGATGATCTGGGTGTTGCACTGGGATATGACGTTCTTGTCCACCCTGGCGGGCCTCTGGCTGATGACGAGCAGGCCCAGGCCGAACTTCCTCCCCTCGGCGGCTATGGTCCTGATGATCGCGGTGCTGGCGGCCCTTCCGCTGCCCCGTTCCGGGATGTAGTTGTGGGCCTCCTCCACCACCACCATGCCGGGGTTGACGAGCCCCCTCTTCCTCGCCTCGAATAAATCTGAGAGGAGCTTGGCCACGATCATCCCCTGGAGGTCGGGCGGAACTCCGGTCATCTCGATGACCGAGGCCCTCCCCCTCTGGAGGAGGTCGCCGAGATTTGTGGGCTTGCCCGAGAATATCCCCAGCTCCGCCAGGGCTTCGAGGTGGCCGATCAGCCCCCACTTGGCCTTGCTGGTGTCCTTCTCGGCCTGGGCGATGACCTCCTCCAGATCGTAGTCGCCGCCGTCAGAGGAGAGGATCTTTATCGCCTCGTAGAGGACCCCCTTCTGGCTGTTGGTCACGTCCTCGGGGAGCATCGCCGAGATCTCCCTTGCGGTCATCTTCTTGCCGTTGAAGCGGAAGAACCGGTCGGCATGAGGGGCGAGGGCCTGGTTTGCTGGGGAGTAGACGGTGACGTCGTATCCTCTCGGCTTGACCTCATATTTGGCGAACTCCCCTTTGGCGTTCTTCTGCTTCATCGAGGCGTACTCGCCGTGAGGATCGATTATCAGAAGGGCGACCCCCTTCTCCAGAAGCTCCTCCAGGACCACCGCCGCGGTGTAGGACTTCCCGCTTCCGGTCTTGGCGAGGATGCTGCAGTGCTTCTGGACGAAGGAGTCGGCTTCCAGCTTCACCTTCAGATCGTGGCCGTCGAGAAGTCCGATGTAGAGGTTTCCCTTCGAGAGGCCCAGGGCCATCTCGATGAGGGGGCCGTCGGCCCGAAGTACCGGATCGCCGGGCCGGGGAGGGTTTGTGGGCATGGCGAGCCTTCCGCCCGAGGCCACTCCAATCACCCGGGCCAGGCCCAAAACCCGCTCTTTCGCCTCGGTCTTCTCCTCGTCGATGGTGTTCAGGCTGTAGGCGAGGTTGGACCGGGTGACGTCCACCACCTGGGCGAAGATCCAGTCCTTTGAGCCGTCTTTGACCTTGACGTAACTTCCCCTGCTAGCCTCGTCGGCGATCAAAAACTTGAACTCGTGGGCGCTCGTCTCCCCCACGATAATTCCGATCTCGTCTCCCAGATTACCACCACGTTCTCAAGAGGCAAAGCCCTCGCCATCACGAACGACCGGAGCCGCATAGTTCAGATCTTCGCCCACCCCACAAGAGCTTAACGGTACCTGCGTCGATATCGATCTTTTAGCATGCCGCCGTAGGCTAGCCCAGCGAGAAGGCCCGTTATATGGGCCATGTGAGCTATGTTGTCTGCTGACCCCATCAAGGCGAAGTCGATAACCGCAAAGAGGACTATCGCAGCCCTTATGCTCAGGGGTATCACGAAGTATATCAATACCGTGATCTCCGGGGCGATCACGGCGAGGCAGCCCATAACTCCGAAAAGGGCGCCGCTCGCTCCGACCATGCTGCCCGTGGGGACCGCTGCCATCTGGCCGATGGCTGCGACGAGGCCCGAGATGATGAATATCTGAAGGAACTTCGACTCGCCCACCCTCCGCTCCAGCTCGGTTCCGAAGAAGAAGAGGACGATCATGTTGACCAGCAAGTGGGAGAGATTGCCGTGGACGAACATGTGGGTGATGAGAGTCCAAGGTCGGGCTGCGACGAAGGCCGGGTTTAAGGCCAGGTAGTTAGAAGTAAAGACGGGTGCTTTGACACTGACGAAGAAGAGGAGGACGCATATGACAAGAATCATGCCCGAATATGTCAGAGGAAGCTTGAAACCACCGGTGGGGGAAAAACGATCGTCGCCCCAGGGGTCCGGGTCGTTCCAGCGATCGTCGCGACCGCCCTCTCTCTGCACCCCGGCCCCAAGCGAGAGCCTTCTCGCCAAGCTTTGTCCCGACCTCCCGAATGATCCCCTCAAATCGATCTCACCTCACCAAAGCTTATTCATCTGGCCCATCCGTCTGGAAGAGGCTCTACAAATAGATGCTGGCGGCCCGGATCACTCCACGATGTACTCTCCGTCCCGGAGGACGATGACGTAATCGGCGGAGTTTTTAAGAGCGACGGAGAAGCCGGGCTCAGCCCCGAAGATTATCGTCTCCCTGCCGTGCTCCATCGCCTTCAGAAGGACGGGCTTGAAGTCGGCGTCCCTGGTGACCAGGGCGATGGTATCTATGATCGGGCTGTAGATCATCTCCATCGCCTCCACCGCCAGCTTAACGTCGACGTCGCTGGTGCAGATCACCGGCTCAAAGCCCTGGTTCTCCACAGCCTCCACCAGCTTCTCGGAGGCGTACTGGTTGAGGAATA
>NZ_JBNGCU010000159.1:0-2822 GCF_049974945.1 Methanocrinis sp.
GATGCTCGATCTCGTGCCTGCTCAGCCCGTGCTCGTGCTTGTGCAACTCGTGCTCGTGCTCGTGCAGTTCGTGCTTGTGCTCGTGCAATTTGAACGCCTCCCCATCATGCCGCAGCCTTAATTCGGCCGCCTCTCCGGCCTCGACCTCGGTCCTGACCTCGGCCCCGACCTCGACGGCGCCAGAGCTACGAATTCCGTCTGTCGTTTTATGGATTAATAACTTCTGCTTATCATGTAGTCGGCCAGCTCCAGGAGAAGGGACTTGGCCTCCGAGTCCGGGAGGACCGCTAGTGCCTCCTTTCCCTCCTCGACCAGGCTCACCGCCTTCTTCCGGGCGTAGTCGATGGACCCGCTGGCTTTGAGGGTTTTTAGGGCGGCCTCGATCTCTTCGGCGGATGCGTTCCTCCTGCCGAAGATCTCGATCTCTGCTCCTCTGGACAATGCGTGGATCATGATCAGGGTCTTCTTCCCCTCGGCCAGGTCCCCGCCCCGGGGCTTTCCCAGAACCTCCGCCGGGGCGGTCAGGTCCAGGACGTCGTCTTGGATCTGGAAGGCCATCCCCACCAGGCGGCCGAACCTCTCCAGCCCTTCTGCCTGGAGGTCGGGGGCGCCGCTGAGGCGGGCTCCCATCCAGGCCGAGGCCCCGTAGAGGACCCCGGTCTTCTTCTCGATCATCTCCAGGTACTCGTCCTCTGCGACCTGGTCCCTCCTCTCAAACTCCATGTCCAGCCACTGCCCCTCGCAGATGGCGGCACAGGTCCGAGCCAGCATGGCCACCGAGGCGACCATATCCTCCGGCCTCGCCTCCGAGGCGGTCAGGATCTCGAAGGCCTTGGAGTAGAGGGTATCCCCGGCCAGGATGGCCCCCGCCTCGTCCCACTTGACGTGGACCGCAGGCCTCCCCCGCCGGGTCTCGGCGTTGTCCATGATGTCGTCGTGGATCAGGGTGAAGTTGTGGACCAGCTCGATGGAGACGGCCGCCGGGACCACGATCTTGGGGTCGCCCCCCACCGCCTCCGCGGCCAAAAGCAGCATGCTCGGCCGAAGCCTCTTTCCCCCGGCATCCACGAGATGCCTCCCCGCAGCGTAGAGCTCCTCCGGATGGACCACCGGCAGAAGGTCCTCTATCGCCTCGGAGATCATGCCGGACCGCCTTCCCAGCTCATCGTCAAGGATCACCATTTCTATCAAGCCTCCTGTCCTCCCCATTTCAGGGGAGGATCAGCTCCTGGCCGTTCCTCATGATGTGGAAGGTGTAGCCGAGCTCGTAGCCGGTATCCTCGGCCATGGAGAGGTACTTGCCGTGGCTCTGGAAGTTCCCGTGGCTGGGGATAACGTGCTCGGGGTTGATCATCCTCAAAAGCTCCCAGTGATCCTCGACGCAGGCGTGGCCCGAGACGTGGATGTTGTCGTAAACCCTCGCCCCCCTCATCTTCAGCTTCGTCTCCACGATGTGGCGGCTGGAGACGTTGAGGGGCTGAGGTATGACCCCGGCGCTGAAGACGACCTTGTCCCCAGACTCGAGCTGGTAGTCGGTCTCGCCGCTGGCAACCCGGCTGAGGACGGCCCCCGGCTCTCCCTGATGACCGGTCATGATGGGGAGATACTTGTCCTTTCCCTCCTGCATCATCCTCTTGAAGAACTTGTCCACGCTCTTCCTGCGGCCGTAGACGGCGAGGTCGTTGGACTTGGGGGCGTACCCCACCCTCTTCGCCGTCCCCCAGTACTTCTCCATCGACCTGCCCAGGAGGACCGGCTTTCTCCCCATCTCGTGGGCGGCCTCGATGATCGCCCTGATCCGCGCGATGTGAGAGGAGAAGGTGGTCATCAGAACCCCCGACTTCGTCTCCTCGGTCCCCATCAGAACGTCCCAGACCAGGTCCTTTGCTATCTGCTCCGAAGGCGTCTTTCCCGAGACCCCGGCGTTGGTCGTCTCGGTGATCAGGGCCAAGACCCCCTCGGACTCGAGCTTCTTCAGCCTCGCGAAGTCTGGTGGCTGGCCCAAAGTCGGGCTCCGGTCCATCTTGAAGTCGTTGGCGTAGAGGATCACACCTTTTGGGGTGTGAATGGCGGCGAAGACGCAGTCGACTATGCTGTGCTGAACCCTTATGAACTCCAGCTCGATGTCGGGCGCTATCTGCCTCGTCTTGCCGGCGTTCATGGTCACCACCTCGTTCTTCGTCCCCTGGTGCTTCTCGGCCTCGATCTCCTGCTTGATCAGATCTGCGGTGAAAGGGGTCCCGATGATGGGAGCCCTGTACTTGTGCGCAAGCTTCGATATGGCACCGATGTGGTCCAGGTGGCCGTGAGTGCAGGCTATCGCCCTCACCCTTCCGTCCACGTCCTTCATGACGCTGTCGTTGGGGATCGCCCCCATGGATATCAGCTCGGAGGGGCGAAGCCTCTCTACGTCTGTATCCTCATGAATCTGAACCCGGTCCAACCGGAGGCCCATGTCCATTATCAATATGTCATGACCGATCCTGATGGCGGTCATGTTCCGTCCGATCTCTTCGTAGCCTCCGATAGCTACAATTCCAATATCCTTCATCTCGACATCTCTCTGTAAATGGAAAACTTTTTCGCGTCAAACCCTCTCTGCTCCAGGATCTCTCTCGTCCTGCCAAGGACGACGATCGGAGCAGACCGAAGGTCGGTGATCCTCTTTGAGGCGGTCAGAAACATGGCGGTCCGAAAGGCCCTCTCGTAGACCCGGAGGGCCCCCGCAACCTCGGAAGATCCTTCCGTCGCCGGAGCCAGGAAGGGAAGAGCGGCCCCCGCCAGGCTCGCCCCCAGGGCGATGCTCTTGGCGGCGTCTATCC
>NZ_JBNGCU010000160.1:0-2630 GCF_049974945.1 Methanocrinis sp.
TAAGAGCTCTCCTCGGACTCGCTGTGGACGAGGAAGGCGGCCTTGGACTGGGAGCCGACGAGCATCCCCTCCCCAGGACGCATCATGGTGCAGGTGTCGACGCAGACCCGGTCCCCCATCCCCACAGGCCTGATCTCGGTGATCTCGGCAATGGCTAGATCGAGCCTGGCCATCCCGGCCTTCTCCACCGCCTTCTGGACCCTCTTGATCTCCGAGAGGTCTCTGGTATCCAGGAGGATCCCGTCTGCCCCCTTCTCCAGGGTGGCGAGGTCGACCTCCGCCTCCTCGGCGGTCTTGACGCCGCTTATTATCTTGACCTCCTCGCCCTGGAGGCCTGCGATCATGTTCTCCAGAGGGATCACCTTCCAGTCGGTCCCGACGACCACCAGGTAGTCGACGTTCTTTCCCAGCTCCACCGCGAACTCCTCGTACCTCTTGCTCCTGATCTCGACGTAGCCCGCCACTGTCCCCTCGCTGGCTCTGGCGAGGCTTATGTCCAGGGAGGCCCCGAACTCCTCGGGGAGGGGGACCGAGCCGTCACCTTCGCCGCCGCGGCCTATTATCAGTATGTCTTCCTCCTCCCTCTCGGTCCCGAAGGAGGCCACCCTTATATCGCCCAGCTTTCTGATCCTGTCGACGTCTTCATGTTTCGCCACCACGCAGTCGAACCCGGACTCGAGAGCCGTGGTGATCCTGGGCTTCATCTCCTCCCAGGAGCCCTCGCTGGCCATGAGCCACTTCTCTTTCATGGATATCAGAGTGGTGGCTCAGGTTACTAATTTCTTTTGGAGAACAGGCATTTTGTATAAATTCTTGTCTCGATAGGTTCGTCAGGGCGAGATTGTGACAATTCGATTCATCCGTGCTACTTAAGAGGGGGGCCAGAGAAAGAGGATGCAGATGACGGAGACGACGGAGATCTGTCGGGTACTCATTCAATCGACAGCCACATCTTTAAGCCTCCTGTCCAAATCCCTGCCCCCCATAGTTCTGGGCCTGGTTTTGGCGGAGCTGATCGTGGTCTTGAACGCTGCAGAGAAGATCGCCTTCGTGGCCAGGCCCATAACCAGGTTCTCCCACCTCAGCGATGCCGCCGGGGCGAGCTTCATGATGGCCTTCTTCTCCGCGGCGAGCGCCAACTCGATCTTGGCAGGCTACTACCACGACCGGATCATCGAGAAGAGAGAGCTCTTCGTCGCCTCTCTGGTCAACTCCTTTCCAGCCACCACCATGCACTGGAGGTCGCTCCTCCCGGTCCTGATACCCCTTCTGGGGTTTACGGGCCTGGTCTACTTCGGCCTTCTGATGCTGGTGGGGCTTCTGAAGACGACCCTGGTGATGATGGCGGGTCGTCTCCTCCTGGAGGGCAAAACGGAGGCGGAGGATACGACCATCATTACCAACACCCTCACCGTCGACAAAAAGAGATCCGAGGACGAAAGGCGGGATCGACCTCCCCTTAAGGAGGCGCTGAAGATCAGCGCCAGGGCTGCAAAGCCCAAGGTGGTGAGGGTGGCGAAGATGACGACGGCGATGATGTTTCTGGTATCGGTGCTGATCGAGGTGGGGGCCTTCGACTCTCTATCCCTCCATCTGAGCGGTATTCGGAGCTACCTGCCCCTTCCGGCCGCGGGGCTCAGCATCATAGCCGCCCAGTTCGCGGGGTACGTCGCCGCCTACACCGTGGCCGGAGGCCTTCTGGCGGCAGGGGAGCTATCAGGAAAGGAGGTGGTGGTCACCCTGATGATAGGAAACGTCATCACCAGCATAGCCTGGGCCTTCCGCTGGCTGATCCCCTCCCACGCCGGGATCTTCGGCCCGAGGATAGGAACGGAGCTGGTGGTCTTCTCCACAGGGCTGCGGGACGTGATCATGCTCCTGGTGGCCTTGGGGGTGATGGCGTTCTGGTGAGAGAGGTGGGCCCGGAAAAAAGAGTACATTCCCGCGGACTTCTCGTCTCGCGGATATCTCAAACTCAATGCCCTTAGGATTCAGATCCAGATTCAGATTCAGATCCGGCCCCGGTTCCCGCCACCGTCAGACTGTACTGTAGCACTTCGTCGCCCAGGTAGGACTCGACCACTATATAGTAGGTTCCCGGCTCCAGCTCCTCTTCGATCTTGGACCAGGTCCCTTCCCCTCCGTCGTCGTCGCAATTGATCTCCACCATCTCTTCGTCATATAGGTAGAGGCGAGAGTCGCCGTCGGAGTCTCCCGAGACCTCTATCTCGACCTCCAGGGCCTCCTCGACCACCAGGGCGTAGTAGTCGACGTCGTCAGCGGGGAGGATGCACCCGTCCGTCTCGATCTCGGCTCCATCGGTGAGGACCCCCAGATCCAGCGCCTCCTCGGGGGAGTCGTTCGGCTCATCGTCGCATTCGTATCGAGCGAAGCCTATGGCCAGGACGTAGCCGGATATCGGCTCCAGGTCCTCCGACTCGACGCGGAGGGCGTATCTTCCGGCGAAGAGCTGGGACCCGATCCCATAATCGCCGCCATCGACCGGCAGGTAGCTCTCCTCTTCCTCGTCATATTGGTAGAGGACCAGAGATACCGTCTCCCAGTCGTCGAAGAAGCTGAAGAAGTCATCATCTTCCCCGTCTTCCTCCTCGTCCTCGACCTCATCCTCG
>NZ_JBNGCU010000161.1:0-2625 GCF_049974945.1 Methanocrinis sp.
GGAAAGACCCTCCTGGCCAAGGCCGTGGCCACCGAGAGCGGGGTGAACTTCATCTCGGTGAAAGGGCCGGAGCTCTTATCGAAGTGGGTCGGCGAGTCGGAACGGGCGGTGAGAGAGGTCTTCCGGAAGGCGAAGCAGGCTGCTCCATCACTGATATTCTTCGACGAGGTCGACTCGATGGTCCCTGCCCGGGGGTCGGGCCTCGACTCTCACGCCACCGAGAGGGTGGTGAGCCAGTTTCTGACGGAGCTGGACGGCGTCGTCGAGCTGGAGGAGGTGGTGGTCCTGGCCGCCACCAACCGGCCGGACCTTTTGGACCCGTCGCTCCTGCGGCCAGGGCGGTTCGACAGATTGATAAGGACCCCCATGCCCGACAGGGAGGCGAGAGAGAGAATATTCGGTATACACCTCTCGGGGATGCCCCTCGCCGAGGACGTCTCCGTCGCCGACCTCGCGGAGATGACGGAGGGGCGGACAGGCGCCGACATCGAGACCCTCTGCCGGGAGGCGGGTATGGTCGCCCTTCGGGAGAGGATAACCCCGGGGATGATAAGAGAGGAGCTGGTCCTCGGCCAGATCCTGGTTGAAGGACGCCATTTCCGGGCGGCCTTCGAACGGGCCAAGCCCCACCTCACACCGGAGATGGCGGCGGATTACCAGAATGTGATGAAAGAGTTCGAGGTGTGACGGCAAATTGACGATTGATCATCAGCTATCTCAGCATCAGTTATATAGGTTAGAAGGACTTACCATGGGCGAGAGGGCCGGTATTTTGTTGGAAGACGAGAAGAAGGATCTGCTGGGAAACACCGAGTTCGAGGACACCAGCAACGTCCAGGTACCTGAGAGCCTGATCGACCAGGTGATCGGCCAGGACGAGGCGGTGGAGGTTATAAAGAAGGCGGCCCACCAGCGCCGCCACGTGATGCTGATCGGCTCCCCCGGCACGGGCAAATCGATGCTGGGCAGAGCCATGAGCGAGCTTCTCCCCGTAGAGGAGCTACAGGACGTCCTGGTCTACAATAACTCCGAGGAGAACAACAACCCCAAAGTCAGGGTGGTTCCCGCGGGAAGGGGAAGACAGATAGTCGACGCCCACAAGATGGAGGCGAGAAAGAAGACCCAGACCAGGAACATGTTCTTCATGCTGATTATGATGGGCCTGCTCGTCTACGCCTACTATACGGGCCAGCTCCTCTTCGGGATCATAGCCGCGGCCCTGATATTCCTCTCCATGCGCTACCTCATCCCCAAGGACGACTCCCTGGTGCCGAAGCTTCTGGTGGACAACAGCAAACAGAAGAAGGCGCCTTACGTCGACGCCACCGGCGCTCACGCGGGAGCCCTCCTGGGCGACGTCCGGCACGACCCCTTCCAGTCCGGCGGCCTTGAGACCCCCAGCCACGATAGGGTCGAGTGTGGAGCCATACACAGGGCTCACAAGGGCGTCCTCTTCATCGACGAGGTGAACACCCTGAGGCTCGAGTCGCAGCAGAGCCTGCTCACCTCTCTCCAGGAGGGGGAGTACCCGATAACCGGCCAGAGTGAGCGGTCCTCCGGGGCCCTGGTCAGGACCGAACCCGTACCTTGCGACTTCGTCATGATCGCCGCGGGAAACCTCGACGCCATGGGCGGGATGCACCCCGCCCTGCGGTCCAGGATCAAGGGTTACGGCTACGAGGTCTACATGAGGGACACCATGGACGACACCGTCGAGAACCGGGAGAAGCTGGTGCGGTTCGTAGCCCAGGAGGTGATCCGGGACGGGAAGATCCCTCACTTCACCAGGGACGCCGTGGCCGAGATCGTCAGAGAGGCGAAGAGAAGGGCCGGCAGAAAGGGCCACCTCACCCTCCTCCTGCGGGATCTGGGCGGCCTGATCAGGGTGGCCGGCGACGTCGCCAGGTCTGAAGGGGTTGACCTCACCGATGCTGGGCACGTCCTGGAGGCGAAGAAGATGGCCCGGTCCGTCGAGCAGCAGCTCGCCGACATGTACCTTGAGCGGAGGAAGGACTACAGCATGTTCAAGAACGCCGGCGCCGAGATCGGCAGGGTCAACGGCCTCGCCGTCGTCGGCGACTCGGGGATAGTCCTACCCATCATGGCCGAGGTCACCCCTGCCCAGTCTAAGGAGGAGGGGAAGGTGATCGCCACCGGCCGTCTTCAGGAGATCGCCAAGGAGGCGGTCCAGAACGTCTCGGCCCTGATCAAGAAGTTCCTCGGCGAGGACATAACAAACAAGGACGTCCACATCCAGTTCATAGGGACCTACGAGGGGGTCGAGGGGGACAGCGCCTCAATATCCATAGCCACGGCGGTGATATCGGCTCTGGAGAGCGTCCCCATCAAGCAGAACATAGCCATGACCGGCTCCCTCTCGGTTAGGGGCGACGTCCTCCCCGTCGGCGGCGTCACCCAGAAGATCGAAGCCGCGGCCCTGGCCGGGATCACCACGGTCTTGATTCCCAAGTCCAACGAGGGGGACGTCCTCATCGACGACACCTTCAAGGACAGGATCAAGATCATCCCGGTCACCTCGATCAGCGAGGTCTTCGAGTACAGCTTCTCGGGCCAAAAGCCGAAGCTTCTGGAGAAGCTGAAGAAGTTCGCCGCGGAGAAGAAGCT
>NZ_JBNGCU010000162.1:0-2546 GCF_049974945.1 Methanocrinis sp.
CTTCAGTGCTCATTATTCTGGCCGTACGCCATCCGGGAGGTACGGCCTTTCCAATATAAATAGGTAAATAATCTCCATGGTTATTTAATTGAGATATTTTTTCGTATAACTCAAAATCACCAAAATAGTATAAACCATAAACACCAGGTCCATTAAACTTGAAATCAGGTGGTAATGATGAGAAAGGCCTTGATAAAAAGAAGTCCACCGCACCGCCAAGTACGTCCTTTAACTGGGGCGATCTAAATGTATATGTATCTATCAATGGCACATCTGCTAACTGATCTTTTTGGTATTTATATAAATCGATAGCTCTGGCTCGAAAAGTGCCCCTCACACCTCCCTGAACCTCATCTTCAGCTCGTAGACCCCTTCCTCCCTCCTCTTCTCGATGTCGAAGCCCATCTTCTCGAAGAGGCTCCGCATCGGCCGGTTGCTGGAGAGAACCTCGGCGGAGAAGCCGAGGAGCCCCTGCCTTTTGGCGAGGTAGGTGAGGTAGTGGAGAAGCTCCGTGCCCACGCCCTTCCCCTGGTATTCGTCCCTCACCACCAACGCCACCTCGGCGGTGTGCATGTCGCGGTTGAGGCTGTACTGGCCGACGCCCACAACCGTCTCCTGCTCCCTCTCCTCCTCGACGACCGCCAGGATCACCATGTCCCGGGTGTAGTCGACGGCGACGAGGTTCTGCCTCATCTCGTGGGGGACGTTCTTCCTCGCCGAGATGAAACGGGTGTACATGCTCTCGTCAGAGAGGCTGTAGAAGAAGTCCTTGATCAGAGGCTCGTCGCTGATCTTGACCGGCCGAAGGAGGATCTCCTGGCCCTCGCCTGCGCGGGTGGTCCGATGGATGGCGAGGTGCTCGGGGTACTCGCCGCCCTTGCCGGGGACGTAGGCCTGATCCGGGTAGATCAACTTCAGCCCCTTCGCCTCCTCGATCAGCCAGGGCCGAAAGTCCGGGTGGGCGATTGCTATCAGGTCCATGGCCCTCTCCCGGATGTTCTTGCCCTGGAGGTAGGCGATACCGTGCTCGGTGACCACGTACTGGACATCGCCTCTGGTCAGGGTGACCCCCGATCCGGGGTGAAGGGCGGGAACGATCCGCGATACGGTGCCCCCCAGGGCCGTCGAGGGGAGGGCGAGGATCGACTTTCCGCCCGGCGCGAGGAGGGAGCCCCTCATGAAGTCGGCCTGGCCCCCGATCCCGCTGTAGAAGGTGCTCCCCAGAGACTCGGCCGTGGCCTGGCCGGTCAGGTCGATCTCCATGGCGCTGTTTATGGCGGTCATCCTCTTGATCTGGGAAATTATGAGGGGGTTATTGGTGTAGTCGATCGTCTTGAACTCCACCGAAGGGTTGTCGTGGAGGTACTCGTAGGTCTCGGCCCGCCCCATGCAGAAGGCGGCGACGGTCTTTCCCCGGTCGATCGTCTTCTGGCTGTTATCGACGACCCCCGATTTCATCAATTCCACAATCCCGTCGGTCAATAGCTCGGTGTGGATGCCCAGGTGCCTCTTCTTCTGGAGGTGGGATAAGAGGGCGTTGGGTGCGTAGCCGTACCCCACCTGGATCGTCGACCCGTCCTCGATGATCCGGGCGACGTAGGACGCGATCCTCTGAGCGGTGTCGCTGATCAGCTCTGGCATGTACTCCAGGAGCGGCTCGTCGTGCGGGACGAGATAGTCCACATCCTCGACGTTGATGAAGCCGTCACCGTGAATCTTCGGCATCTTGCGGTTCACCTGGGCTATGACCAGCGGCGCCATCTCCACCGCCGCCTTGACGATGTCGACGGAAACCCCCAGGCTCATGTACCCGTGCCGATCGGGGGGCGAGGTCTGGATCAGGGCGACGTCGATGGGGGTGATCTCGCGCCGGAAGAGGTCGGGAACCTGGGATAGGAATATCGGGGTGTAGTCGGCGGCGCCCCTGTTGACGGCGTCTCTTGTGCTGTCCCCGACGAAGAAGGAGTCGAGCCTGAAGTTATCCTTGAGCTTCTCGTCGGCGTAGGGGGCGATCCCCAGACTCCAGACGTGGATCACCTCCGCCTCGAAGAAGGCCTTGGGGTTGCTCTTGACGTACTCGACAAGAGAGTTGAGGAGGTACTGGGGCTCGCCGCACCCGGTCCCTATGAATATCCGGTCCCCTGGGTGGATCTTCCTGAATACCGCGCCGAGGGAGGCGAACTTCTCGGGCCAGATCTCCCTCTCCCGCTCGTAATTCGAGCCAGAAGAGCCTTCTTTCATAATATCATCTCCATCTTTATTTCCTCTGTGCCAGGAGGCGTTTTCCATCTATTTCCCCTCTGCTTTCATCTCAGGGGGTTACGCCATCGGTAGCGTCTCGTGAACTTCTCTATGCTCTCGAAGCTGCCGATCACCGCCAGATGGTCTCCTCTCTCCACCACCGTCTCGGGGCCGATGGTGGGGAGGCCTTTTCCGTCCCTCTCGATGGCGGCCACGGTGCAGCCGAGCCTTTCGGGAAGGCTCAGCTCTCCGAGGCTTCTGCCGACGAGCCGCGACCTCCAGCCCACCCGGAACCGGGCCATCTC
>NZ_JBNGCU010000163.1:0-2516 GCF_049974945.1 Methanocrinis sp.
CCAGGGACGAGTATGCGGATTGAAAGCCCACCCATACTGCACCGAGTGCGGCCTGGTAAAGAACCTGTCATCAGAGAAGCCGCGAAGCATCGGTTTTTACATCAACATAATCGCCTCTTTGAAGGAGGAGTTCAAGATGGCCAAAGCCCAGATCCGGCTGATGGCTCTGGATATGAAAAGATACGATTTCGATGACGGTTACGGGATGGACCGCCATCAGCAGGAGGATCTATTCATTAAAATAGTTCAAAAGTATGCCAACGTCCCTGACTGGGCACTGCGGAGGTTCTTCTAGTTAATTGGCCGCCCCCAGAGCTGATTTGATGACGATGATAGGAGGCCTGGTGGGCGATGGCTGGTCTTGGCTTGGATAAATTCAATCTGATGTATTATGATATCATAAATTTCGGGAGGAATGGAAGAGATGTGCGGGATATTCGGATACATAGGATCCGAAAAGGCCTCACCGATACTGTCGAGGGGGCTGAAGAACCTCGAGTACCGGGGGTACGATTCTGTGGGGATCGCTACCGTCTCAAGCCGGCTTGAGACGAGGAAGGATGCGGGCAAGATCGATGATCTGAGGGCGAGGCTCAACCTCGATGAGGTCGAGGGGAACGTGGGGATAGGGCATACTCGGTGGGCCACCCATGGGGCGGTGACGGCCGAGAACGCTCATCCTCATATCGACTGCGAGAATAAGGTTGCCATAATTCATAACGGGATCATAGAGAACTTTTACGAGCTCAAGACGAGTCTGGCCGAGCGAGGCCACAGATTCGCAAGCGAGACCGACTCTGAGGTGATAGCTCACCTGATCGAGGATGAGCTCTCAAAGGACAGTTCAATTCCGGGGGCTGCGTCTTCGTGGAACGGCTGCTCTTTTGAGCACGCCTGCGTTGAGGCCTTCAAGAAGCTCCGCGGAAGTTTTGCGGTATTGGCCATCCATGAGGGTGAAGAGAAGATCGTGGCCACGAGGAAGGATTCGCCCCTGGTGCTCGGCCTTGCAGATCACGGGACCTTCTTCGCCTCAGACGTTGCGCCCTTCCTCGACTGGACCAAGGATGTGGTCTACCTCGAAAATGGCGATCTCGTGGTGGCGAAGAGGAGCGATCTCCAGTTCTTCAACCTCGATTTCGGCGAGGTCGCCCGCCCGGTGAGCACCGTCGAATGGGATCTCCAGGAGGCGAAGAAGGGAAACTTCGATCATTTCATGCTCAAGGAGATCTCCGAGCAGGCCGAGACGATCCAGAGGGCGTGCCTCCAGAATATGGAGGTGGTCGACAGGATCGCCGGGATGGTCAGGTCTGGGTTTGGGGTCTTCTTCATAGCCTGCGGGTCGAGCTATCATGCCTGTCTTACGGGCAGCTACCTCTTCTCGAAGGTGGCGAAGCTGCACGTCAACGTAGCTCTCGCCTCGGAGTTTGAGAACTACGAGCATTTCCTCACCGAGAATACCCTCGTCTTTGCCGTATCTCAGTCCGGAGAGACCGCCGACGTCCTGGAGGCGGTTCGGGCCGCGAAGAGGCGTGGGAGCAGGATCGTCTCCATAACCAACGTCATGGGATCGTCTCTATCCCGGGAGGGGGACGAGCTTCTGCTCATGAACTCGGGGCCCGAGATCTGCGTCCTCTCCACCAAGACCTATACCTCCCAGGTGGTGATGATGGGGCTCCTCGCCTGCGCTCTGAATGGAGATCACGAGTCCTGCATGCGGAAGGTGAAGGACCTTTACATGGACGTCTACAACCTGACCTCGAGGTCGATGAGGGATCAGCTGAAGGCCCTGGCCCGGGATCTAGCCTCCGAGGATCACATATACATGATAGGCCGGGGGCTGCAGTACACCACTGCCCTGGAGGCCGCCCTCAAGGTGAAGGAGGTCTCCTACATTCACACCGAGGCTTTCGCCGGAGGGGAGCTGAAGCACGGCCCTCTGGCGCTGATCGAGGAGGGAACTCCCGTCTTCGTCTTCGTATCCAGGGATAACGAGGATCGGATCATATCGAACGCTCAGGAGGTGAAGGCCAGGGGCGGCTTTGTGATCGGCGTTGCGGACTGGAACAATCCCGTATTCGACCGCTGGATCAAGGTTCCCGACTGCGGGGATCTGAACCCGGTGATCCAGGCGATACCGATGCAGGTTCTGGCTTACGAGCTGGCGGTTCAGAAGAACCTCGATCCCGACAAGCCCCGGAATCTGGCGAAGAGCGTGACTGTGCTCTGAGTCGTTCGGACTCTATTTTGTAGGCGCCACTTGCGAGGTGTGCGCCCGATCCCTTCGGGATCGGGTTGTATGCCGGAAACGCCCTCAGAGATGTCGCCCAGGGGTCTTGGGGATCTATCGGGAGAGGGGCGAGAGAAGATCGGACAGTTATACGAAGACGAGGAAGATGCTATTATAGCAATAAGGGCATATAACCGGCATTTCGCATTAACGGTTTGAACGCTCACTAATTTCCCTGCTATCGATTTTTTGAGAATCGATATCATTCGACGCATTATTAAGGTCGGAT
>NZ_JBNGCU010000164.1:0-3364 GCF_049974945.1 Methanocrinis sp.
CCGGGCATGAAGTGGTAGAGGGGCTTTTTCTCTATGGGGTCGACGTGCATGGCGATCAGCCTTCCGTAGACCAGGGTCTTCAGGGTGCCATCCTGGTTCTCCCTGACGCCGCACAATCCCCGTTTTCCCGGCTTTATCCTGCAGGATTGGTTGCAGAGTCCGCACCGGACATCTCCACCCTCCAACTTTTCGTAAAACATGGCTTCGGTCATAGCGAACACCTTCCAACTTCGGGATAAAGGATCTCTCTAATTAAGTGGTGATCATCCCTTGTGACTACTCCCCGCCCTGAAGGGCGGAGCTTCTAGCTTTTGGCAGAGACTGTAGCCCCAGTCTCAGAATGTTTATCGCCGCGTTCTCGTCACGGTCCATGACCAGCCCGCATTGAGGACACTCATGGACCCGATCCGATAGCGATTTTGGAACTTTAAGACCGCACCTGGAACATAGCTGACTCGTGTTCCTGGGATCGACTAGAACCGCCTTCGAACCGGCACCCTCAGCCTTGTACGATGTGGTTGTCACTAGCATCCTCCAGGCAGCGTCAGATATGCTTTTAGCCAGGTGGTGGTTTTGGATCATGTTCTTGATATTCAGATCTTCAAAGGCGATCAGACCATATTTCGCGACCAGCTGATCGCTTATCTGATGAGCGAAATCGTATCTCCTGTTCGCGATCCGCTCATGGATCCGTTGGACGACTTTGAGAGCTTTCCCTCTCTGGGGCGTCCCCTTCTCGCACTTTGATAGCCGTCTCTGAGCTTTGGCCAACGCCTTCTCCTCGAATCGGAAGAACCGGGGGTTATCGATCTTCTCACCGTTGGACAGAGTGGCGAAACTTTCCAACCCCACATCGATGCCCGCCATCAACCCATCTTTCCAGGGAGGTTTAGGCAGGGGGTCGACTTCAACCGAGAAACAAGCAAACCATTTTCCGGTCGAAGTTCGGCGGACGGTCAGCCTCTTGATCTCTCCTTCGATCGGTCTGTGGAGCTTGATCTTGACATCTCCGATCTTGGAGAGACGGAGCTTTCCGGAGACCAACTTGAACCCCGACTGAGGGAAGGTGAACGAGTCGTACCATCCTTTCCCCTTGAACCTCGGATAGCCCGGTTTCTGGCCAGATTTGACTCGTCGAAAGAATGCCTTGAACGCCAGTTCAACCCGCTCTTGGACGTTCTGGAGAACTTGGGAGTGGACTTCGGTTAGCTCTGGATTCTCGGTTTTCCAACCAGGCAGAAGGTTGTGGGTCTCATATTTTGAGGTTGATCGTCCCTCTTTCTCCCAGGTATCCTTCCTGTATACGAGGGTCTGATTGTAGGTCCAGCGGCACAAGTCTAAAGTCCGCTCTATCTTCGATCTCTGGGATTTTGTAGGATAGAGTCGGTACTTGAGCGACTTTAGCATAGTGGTTTATGGAGCTTAATCGTATTTAAACATTGTTATAAAAGAGGGAGAGCTCTACATCCCCGGGCTTGAAGACCGGGGTTTTACGCCCCTCTCCACTCCCCAATACCTATAAGTCGTGTGAAAAATGGCGAGATCGTGTAGCTTAAACTCCTTAACCGATGACCCATGAAAACGATTCCCATCCTCGGCTCCATAAGGTCATATCGGTGAGGTCCGGGCATAAAACTGTCGTCTCGGCTTGGAGACTTATCGAAGGGACGCAAAAAAGGAAAGATGGAAGAGCTTTTGGCTCTCCCACTAATGGATTTACTCTCTCTTCCTCAGGACGAGGTAGGAGACTGCCAGAAGGCCGGTGATGGCGAAGATCGCCTCAAATCCGGGGATTCCGCCAGCGGGCTCCTCAGCTGCAGGCTCCTCGGCTGCGGGCTCCTCAGCTGCAGGCTCCTCGGCTGCGGGCTCCTCAGCTGCAGGCTCCTCGGCTGCGGGCTCCTCGGCTGCAGGCTCCTCGGCTGCGGGCTCCTCAGCTGCGGGCTCGGGGGCCTTGACGGGCTCGGGAGCGGGCTCCTCTGCCATCTCTTCCTCTACGGTGGCCTCTTTGTAGATGTAGAACCTGAGGGGCTCCTCGGGAGAGATGGTGTCCTGATCAGCGGTCTTTATCCTGACGTTCTCCATCAGGAGCTGGTCCTTGTTCTTGTTGAGGGTGAGCTTGTTGTCCTCGTTGTTCATGGTGATGATCTTGGTATCGGCGTTGACGGACTGGACCGTCATCTTGTCGTACTCAGTGTCCTCCTCAACTTCGGTGTAGGTGTCGGAGATCTGCCAGATGCCGTCGACGGTGGCCAGGTCCTGGTCAGCGCCGCGGAAGGCGTTCTTGAAGTGGACGGCTATGACCACGATGTCCTCGGTGTCGCCCATGTCCTTCTTGTAGGTGTAGGTCTTGTCCTGCATGGTGGCGCCATCCTTGGAGGGCTCAACCACTGCGGAGTCGACGACTGCGCCGTCCTTCATCAGCTGGACGTAGACCTTGTTGCCGTCGAGGTCGATGGCCTGGATCGCCAGCTCGTAATCCTCCTCAAGCTTCAGAGGCGTGCCGGTGGTGAAGGTCCTCTCCTCGTCGTCGTCGTAGAGCACCTTGGAGAGCTGCTCGTCGGCCAGCAGGTTGGTGTCGGTGGAGTCGTCAGCCAGGTAAGCCTTCAGGGGCTCTGCTTCGTTTTCAACGTAGGCTGCGAAGTACTCCTCGGCCAGGAAGCCGATGGTCATGTATTCGCCCCAATCCTCGAAGTCGAAGTCGTTCCTCTGGGCGGATGTCTCATACACCACACCGCCGTCCTCATCGAGAACGTTGCCGCCGGTGACGGTCATGGTGATCTTCTCGTTGCCGAGATCGTCATCGATGTCGTAGTAGAAGCCAGCGAAGCTCTTGACGTCCCACTCAATGGGGTCGTCCTCAAGGTTCTTGACGGCACCCCTGATCTCGTAAGTTCCGGGCTCGGTGATCTCCTTGTAGATGTAGAACCTAAGGGGATCCTCGGCGGTGGGATCCTGGTCGGCGGTCTTGATCCTGATGTTCTCCATCAGAGAGGTGTCCTTCTTCTTGCTGAGGGTGATCTTCTCATCCTCATTGTACATCATGATCGTCTTGGCCACGGGGTCCACGGTCTGGATCGTCATCTTGTCGTACTCGGTGTCCTCCTCCACGTCGGTGATGGTGTCGGAGATCTGCCAGATGCCGTCGACGGTGGCGAGATCGGTGTCAGCGCCGCGGAAGGCGTTCTTGAAGTGGACGGCTATGACGGCGATCTTCTCGGTGTCGCCCATGTCCTTCTTGTAGGTGTAGGTCTTGTCCTTGACGGTGGCGCCGTCCTTGGAGGGCTCAACCACAGCGGAGTCGACTATGCTGCCGTCCTTCATCAGCTGGACGTAGACCTTGTTGCCGTCGAGGTCGATGGCCTGG
>NZ_JBNGCU010000165.1:0-1665 GCF_049974945.1 Methanocrinis sp.
ACCTTCGAGAGCATCCAGCGTGGCGTCGACCTCTACAACTCTGGAGTGGAGAACGCTCCGGGGGTGGTGAAGACCCTTCTTGGAGACGAGAGGATCCAGGTGGAGATCATCAGGGCAGACGGAACGAACCTGATGGCGGGCCTGGAGACGGAGAATGCCGTGATCGTGAACGCGACCGAGGGGGAGATCGAGGACCCGACGATGGTGGTGGAGGCAGAGGAGGAGGCGGTTATGGGAGTATACCAGGCGGACGATCCGGTGGCGGCCTTCGAAGAGGCCGAAAAGAAGGGCGAGATCTCCGTCCGGGGCACCACCTTCACGGCGAGGCTTAAGGTGGCCGCGGCCCTGGCCAGCACTCCGGCCCTTAGGTTCTTTGCAGGCCTCATCGGAGAGTGAGCCTCACTTGCGGAGATCTATATTCTCCGCCACTATTTTGTGGGCGCAGAAGTCCCCACACATGGTGCAGACCTTGCTGTCGACCGGCGCCCTCTCGGCCCTTATCTTGGCAGCCCTTTCCGGATCGAGGGCGAGGTCGAACTGCTCGCGCCAGAGCATGTCGCGCCGGGCCTGGCCCATGGCCAGGTCCTGGTCGCGGGCGCCGTTCTTGATCATGTCGCCTACGTGGGCTGCTACCCTCGCGGCCATGACCCCCTCTCTCACGTCCTCGACGTTGGGAAGGGCGAGGTGCTCTGCGGGGGTTACGTAGCAGATGAAGTCAGCCCCGTAGGCGCTGGAGAGGCTTGCTCCGATCGCCGCCACCATATGATCGTATCCGGGAGCGATGTCGGTCACCAGAGGCCCCAGCATGTAGAAGGGCTTCTCGCCCGAGAGGCGCTTCATAACCAGCACGTTCGCCTCGATCTCGTCTATGGGTATGTGCCCCGGCCCCTCGACGATCGTCTGGACCCCAAACTCGTGGGCCTGGTCCGCCAGCTCGCTGTTGATGATCAGCTCCTGGATCTGGGCGCGGTCGGTGGCGTCGTGGACGGCCCCGGCCCGAAAGCCGTTCCCCGTGCTGAGGGTGACCTCGTGCTCCTTCAGCATCTCCAGGAGGTAGTCGAACTCGCTGTAGAGGGGGTTCTCCTTATCGTTGTGGAGCATCCAGGCAACCATGAAGGCCCCACCCCGGCTGCAGAGGCCGCCGTATCGCCCCCCCTGCCGCTTGATCCTCTCGACGCAGATCCTGTTGATCCCGGTGTGGATGGCCATGAAGTTCGTCCCTGCCTTCGCCTGCTCCTCTGTGATCCGGAAGAGGTCGTCCTCGGTCATATCGACGCCAGAGCCGTGCTTTCTTATCGCCTCGATGAAGGCCTGGTAGAGGGGGACGGACCCGACGGATAGGCCCGTGTTCTCGATGACCCTCTTTCTGATCTCGAAGAAGTCGCCCCCGGTGGAGAGCTCCATCAGGGTGTCGGCACCCGCCTCCTCGGCGGCCCTGGTCTTCTTTATCTCCATCTCCAGGTCCACGATGTCGCTGCTGGTGCCGACGGTGGCGTTGACCTTCGTCCGAAGACCCTTTCCTATCCCACAGAACCGGACGTCTCGATAGGGAGAGACGGGGATCACTATCGTCCCATTGGCGATCCCCCTTCTGATGAAGTCGGGAGTTTTGCCCTCCTCCTTTGCCACCATCTCCATCTCAGCAGTTATCCGGCCGGATTTTGC
>NZ_JBNGCU010000166.1:0-1884 GCF_049974945.1 Methanocrinis sp.
TAGGACGGGATTGTGAAAAATACTACGGATTGGAGGGTTGATGCGGAAAGCCGGTAATAATTAAATTCCCGTTTTGTACATAGTTTAAATAGATAGATTCATAAATAAGCCGAATGAAATTCATCTCCATAACAAGAGATTCCACTATTCGAAAAGAGGTGTTTCAAAGTGCTAAAACCCTTGATCTTTGGACTGGCGCTGCCTCTCCTCACGCTGGTGGCGACTGGCCCCGCCGCAGCTGCCGCCGACTACGAGGTGGCCGAGTACACCATCGCCGATGCCACGGGGGACTGGGGCTTTCCCTCCCCTTACGCCCACTACTCCCGGGGCCCCGGATACGTCCGGATGAGCCTCCTCTTCGACACCCTGGTCTGGAAGGACGACGGTGGGTACCTTCCGGCCCTCGCCGAGGACTGGGAGTACATCGAAGACGATAACGCCTACTCCTTTGAGCTTGAGGAGGACGTCACCTGGAACGACGGCGAGCCGTTCGATGCCTCTGACGTCGTCTTCACCGTCGAGTACATCCAGGACCACCCCTACCAGTGGGTCGACTCCGGCATAATCGATCGGGCCGAGGCCACAGGCGACCGCAGCGTGAAGCTCTATCTGTCCGAGCCCTACGCCCCCTTCATGGACCTGGTCGCCTGCACCCTGCCAATCCTTCCCCAGCACGTCTGGGACGGCGTCTCCGACCCCGCGAGCTTCAGGGAGGATGAGGCCCTGATCGGGACCGGTCCCTTCAGGCTCTCCGACTACAACAAGGCCCAGGGGACATACCTCTACAAGGCCCGCGACGATTACTATTCGGGCGCGCCGAAGGTCGGAAGGATCGTCTTCCGCAAGATGTCTGACCAGACCGCCCCCGCCGCCCTGAGGCAGGGGAGCGTGGACGCGGCCTCCGTCCCGCCCGAGGCGACAATTCAGCTAAAGGACGCGGGCCTAAAGATCATCGAAGGCTCTCACGACTGGAACGCGAAGCTGATGATAAACCACCAGAAGGAGCCCTTCTCCGACCCTGAGTTCAGGCGTGCTCTGGCCTATGCCATCGATCGCGTGTCCCTGGTGGAGGTGACCCAGCGCGGCCAGGCTCTGGTGGGTAGCCCCGGAATGGTTCCACCCGACAGCGACTGGTACAATCCGGACGTCGAGCAGTACGAGTACGATCCGGACGAGGCCCGGGATATCATCGAGGACCTGGGACGCGAGGGTGAAGAGGTGGAGATCCTGGTGGCCGAGCGCGGTATCGTCGGCTGGCCCGGCTCCAGGGTGGCCGAGCTCGTCGAAGAGCAGCTGGAGGACGCAGGCCTCGAAGTCACCCTCCGATCTCTGGACGGCGCCACCCTCGACACCAAGGTTCAGGAGTGGGACTTCGACCTCGCCCTCCTCGGCCACGGCGGTCTTGGTGCAGACCCCGACTACCTGCGGAGGATGACCCTGGATGAGGTCCTCAATAGCGCAAGGTACTATGAGGATGGAGAGCTCGTCGACCTCCTCGAAGAGCAGCAAAGCGAGATGGACGAGGACGACCGGGCTGATATGATCTTTGAGGCCCAGGAGCTTTACGCCGAAGACCTTCCGGCCCTCACCCTCTACTACCCCAACTGGTACTGGGCCCACAATGGTGATTTGGACCTGTACTACACCAGGGGCGGGATCGCCATCGGGGTTCCGATACCCCTGAACAAGATGGCGTTCCTGTAGGATGGACGAAACGCCGAATATACGATGCCCCGATCACCGGGGCATTATCTTTCATCCTGAGTCGCATAAATGGGGTTTATATGGTCGGTTTTGAGGATACATTCTGATGCCCATCCTCCCGCCCGCAACGTTTAAATACGTGGCTGGTATTGGAGGAGTTCGCCCTTCTGGCAAAGTGGT
>NZ_JBNGCU010000167.1:150-1943 GCF_049974945.1 Methanocrinis sp.
CGAAGCCCCTCTACGACGTCGACGCCTACTTCCGGCTGAAGGAGCTTCGAGAGATCGCCGCGAGGGAGAAGGGTACCTACATCATCCCCTCAAAGACCGACCGGAAGCCCTCTCTCCTCGGAAAGGAGGCGAAGCCCCTCTACGACGTCGACGCCTACTTCCGGCTGAAGGAGCTTCGAGAGATAGGCTCCAAGGAGAAGAAAGGCTTCGTTGTGCCCTCGAAGATCAGGGCCTGAGGACTGCCAAAACCGTAATCTCTGAGGTGGCGATATGCCATCCTCAGAGATACTTCTGAATTTTGTTTGTGAGGGTGGACTTGGGGTAGGCTCCCACCATCTGGTCGACCAGCTCGCCGTTCTTGAAGACGAGCATGGTGGGTATCGCCATGATGCCGTACTTGCTGGAGGTCTGCATGTTCTCGTCGACGTTCAGCTTTCCGAAGACGACCTTCCCCTTCATCTCTTTGGCCAGCTCGTCGATCACCGGGGCGACCATCCTGCAGGGACCGCACCACTCCGCCCAGCAGTCCAAGATCACAAGAGGGTATCTGGCCACCATGTCGCCGACGGTGCCGTCCGTCACCTTGACGGGGCTGTCGGGGTAGTCCACATCTGGTTCGTTTGCCATCTTTTTCATCTCCTCGATCTTCTTTCTCCTTATCCTTTCAAGCTCCTCGTCCAAGATCACACCTCTCTTTGGCCTGCAGAATCAAGGACCTGAAGTGGTCCAGATCCACCGGCATCTTCTCGTAGCGGCAGAGGGTGAAATCGAGAAATTCGATCAGTCCCTCCTCATAATCGGCCGCGTTCTCGAGGGTGTCGAGGAAGATGGCGCCCCGAAAGGGGGCGAGCTGGAAACGGGCCTCCTCTCGGCTCCAGTTCATCCTCTCGAACATATCCCTCCAGCTCTTGACCCAGCCCGGCGATAGATAAAAGTAAAGTCCTCGATCTGCGATCTTCTCCACCTTCTTTCGGGTTATGAAGGCGTCGATGCAGTTCTGGCACCCGAGGAGGGCGGCCCTGTAGGGGGCGAGGATCTCGGCCATCCTGGGATGGCACTCGCCGTAGGCGACGATGATGCCGTCGTGGTCTTTGCAGCTTTCCAGCTCCGCCCTGAGGGCCTCGGCCAGGTCGTCGAAGTCGACGTGAAGCCCCGCCTCAAGGTAGCGGGTTTCGAAGGGAAAGTCGAGCTGATCTCTTATCTTCTCCATCTCATCCTTGAATATGCCGCAGGCGATGATTGCGTACATGGACAACTTTACAGTCGTCGGGATGTTATATATCGCTTATCCGAAAGGCAAGCTCACAAAAACGAGAGTTTTGTTCCGCACCCCTTCTTCAGGGCGTTCTGATAGACCTTCGTAGCCGTCGCCACGTCCTGGATGGCGAGGCCCGTCGAGTCGAAGACGGTGATCTCGTCGTCATCGGTCCGACCGGGAACCTTTCCCGCCACCACCTCCCCGATGGTGGCGCGGATCTCATCGGGGACCATGAGCCCCTTCGTCAGGGGGACGTTCACCTCGCCGGAGTGGGATGCCTGGGCGATGTCGTCCACCACCACCTTCGACCTTTTGAGGATGGATGGGTCCAGCTCCTCCTTCCCTTTGGCGTCGGCCCCGATGGCGTTGATGTGGGTCCCCTCAACTATCCACTCGTCCTTCACCAGGGGTTTTCGCGATGGGGTGGTGGTGACCAGAATGTCAGCGTTGCAGGCATCTTTTACGTCCGTGGAAAGATCGTACTCGACGTCCAGAAAGCTCCTACAGTCCTTTTCCAGAGCCCTGCACCGCTCGA
>NZ_JBNGCU010000168.1:0-1665 GCF_049974945.1 Methanocrinis sp.
GCACCGGACGGGCACAGAGGAGGAAGAGGAGAAGATCGAGAGGAGGGCGGAGAGGTTCGTCGCCCTGACCTTCTTTCTCCTCGGATCTTACGTCCTCATCGAGTCGGCGGGAAAGCTGGTCGAGGGAGAGGTGCCCGACCCCTCAATTCCGGGGATCGCTATCGCCCTCCTCTCGATGACCATAATGCCGATCCTCGCCCGCAAGAAGCGCGATCTGGGGGTGGCCATCAAAAGCCGGGCTCTCATCGCCGACTCAAAAGAGACCCTGGCCTGCGCCCTCCTCTCGGTGGCCCTGCTGGTGGGGCTCGGGGCGAACTACCTCTTCGGCTTCTGGCAGGCCGACCCCATCGTGGGCCTCCTGATCGTCGCCTTCCTCTATCGGGAGGGCCTGGAGGGGTGGAAGGAGTCATCAGAGTGAAGGCGCAGGTGGAAGGGATTTCATTCGCCCGTCCGGAACCTCTCGACCGCCATTTTGGTGTGCTCCGCGAAGACCCCCACCACCCGCGGATTTTCGCCAATTCCTCGGAGGTGGACTTCGACCTCAAAGCCCGCCCTCTCAAAGCTGCACTTCCAGGATCTGGGGTCTTCCCCGGCGAGGTCTTTTTTGGCGTGGCCTCCGGCCACCACCAGAAACGGGATCAGCCTCACCTTCGCGACCCCCGCTCCTTTGACTTCGGCCATCGTCTCTTCGAGCCCCGGAAAGCCGTCGATCGTCCCCAAAAAGACGTTCCTGTGATCTCGTTCAAGAACTTTCGCCATCCGGGAGTAGGCACAGTCTGCGGGATGGTCGGTCCCGTGGCCCGTGAGGACGACGGCCGTCTCCTCCGGGCTTCGGGGCCGGTTTTTGACCTCGCCGTCGATGGTGACCCGATCGAACTCCGGGGCCAGGGCCTCAGACGTCAGATCGAAGTCGCGGCCGCTGGCGAGAAGTGGCACCCCCATCTCCAGGTTCCGAAATCCGAACTTTCCCCGGACGGATGCGAGGGCGCTGACGAGGGCTGCAGCCTCGTGGAACTCGGAGCCGGGGGCGACGTGGAGGGACTGGACGACGACGTCGGCGTGGCCTTCATCTTGAAGCTCCGCCAGAGCCGTCAGGGGGTTGTGGACGAACTTCCCACCGTCTCGGGCTATCTTTCGCCGGATGAAATCGGCGGTGAAGGCGATTCTCACCTCTGACTCCGGAAACTCGCGCCGAAAGGCGGCTCTGATCCTCTCGTAGGTCTTCCTCGCCTCGGGGTCGAGGCTTCCATAAGCCACCAGTACGATGGCCGGCGGTTCTTGGGCCGACAACTCTTCAGACCTCCTTTTTTTAAATGTATCTTTCCGCGGGATTATTGAGCCTTTTCAACCATCGAAGGGCTCTTCGACACCTCGCCCCTCGAAGATCTCGGCGAAGGTTCTGAGGGAGGGCGCGAGGACCCTGGTCTGGCCGATGGCGGCGGCGATGAAGATCACGTCCAGGATCTCGTCTCTCGTCGCTCCGGCTCTCAGGGCGGCGTTGATGTGGACCTTGAGGCACTTCTCAGCCCCGGCCCCGGCGGCAGCGGCGATGGTGACCAGCTCTGCGGTCCTGGCGTCCAGGCTCTCCGGCCTCATGGCATAGAAGTCCTTGAGGCTTGAGAATACGAAGAACTCGGGCCTCTCCCTCATGATCCTGAGGATCGG
>NZ_JBNGCU010000169.1:0-1794 GCF_049974945.1 Methanocrinis sp.
CCCCTCTCATCTGGAGGGCGTCGCCGAGAGGCCCAGGCCCAGGAGGGTCTCCTCAATCTCTCGGTAGGAGAGGTAGATCTCGTCCTTCTGCCTCTCCACCAGCTCCCTCCTCGGCTCGGCCGAGAGCCAGATGGAGAGGCGATCTGCGCGGACCATCTTCACCGAGGCGAGCATGTCGGCCTGGGTGAGCCTGTAGATCGTGTCCTTGCCGGTGAGCTCAAGCCAGGCATTGTGATCTCTTTCAAGCCTATCCAGAAACTCGGTCCATTCGAGCTTTCCGTCGATCCTGCCGCCGTCGGCCAAGAGGGGCGCGACTTCAAGCCGGAGGTGGAGGTGGGCTCTCTCGCCCGAGATCTTCTCCTCGATCCTGGATGCGATCTTTCCATATTCGGGGTCGGTCCGGTCGGCGGCGAGGGCCCCGTCGCCGTAGACCTCTCGCCCCACGTCGGAGAAGAAGGGGGCAAGCCTCGCGGGCTCGGGCCTGGCCGTGGCGAGGGAGACCCCTATGAAGACGAGGGCGCTGAGGGACAGGCCTATGAGGACGCCATGCTCGGCGAGGAGGCCGTAGCTCGCGAGCTTGGGCGCCGCAGTCTCCAGGGGCGCCCTCAGGAGGAGCTTCTCGTAGGATATGAGGGCGATCTGGGTTCCACCGCCGACGATCACCGCTGCAAGGGCCCCCCACCGGGTCGCCCGCTTCCAGAAGAGGCCGCCCATTATGGGGAAGAAGTAAGAGGTCGTCCCGATCACCGTCGCTATGATCACCGCCTCGACGATGCTCTCTACCCTCATGGCGATGGCCGCGGCGATCGCGATCATGAATATGACGAGGATCCTGTTTATGACCAGCATCTCCTTCATGCTCGCCTGAGGCCTGATGTGCCTCTGGACTATGTCTCTTGAGATGCACGATGCTCCTGAGGTGGCGAAGGTGTCGGCGCAGGACATGGAGGCCGCGGCGAAGCCTATGGCGAAGAGGGCGACCAGCCCTCCGGGCAGGCTCTCCTGAATGAAGGCGAGGTAGAGCATCTCGGCCTCGATCTCCCCTCCGGGAAGCGGATAGATCGCCCGGAGGGCGACGGCGGCGACGAAGCAGGCTAGGTAGACGACGCCGAGGAGGAGAGCTCCCAGGATGAGCCCGCGCCTGGCGGACCTCTCGTCGCGGGCCGCCCAGATCTTCTGCCAGGGGTCCTGCTCTGCGACCCATCCCGGCAGGAGGGCGAGCTGGAGGACGAGGGCTCCGGATACGCCGCCCAGGATGAAGAGGTTCCACCAGTCGGCGCCGAGGGACGCCGAGGCCGCGGCGAGGGTCGTCCCGGCATCCAGGGAGGCCCTCGTCGCGAGGATGGCGACGGCCACCGCGACCCCCGCGAGGAAGACGAACTGGACGGCGTCGGTCCAGACGACGGCCCGAAAGCCCCCCAGGCTCACGTAGATGGAGACCGCGACCGCCATTATCAGGACCGCGTAGAGGGGCGGAACGCCGAAGAAGGTGGCGAGGACCAGCTTGAACCCGATGAAGTCGGTCACCGCGAAGAGGACCATGGTGATGGAGATGGCCAGGGCCACCGGGGCTCTGACCGTAGGGTGGTACCTGATCTCGAGGAGCTCAGGCTGGGTCATCGCCGGGATGTTCTTCACCCTCTTTGCGATCATCGCGATGATGAAGAGGCCCGCGACGTTGGGAAAGGCCCAGATCCAGACCGACCCGACGCCGATGAAGAGGAAGAGGCCGGTAGCGAGGAGGAGGGCGCTCGCCGTCAGCCAGGAGGCCGCGGCCGAGAGGCCGATGTTGGC
>NZ_JBNGCU010000170.1:0-2111 GCF_049974945.1 Methanocrinis sp.
CTCCTGATCTTTGATTCGGAGGCCTGGCCGGTGTTTCTGATCCCGTGGTTTTGGGGCATGAGGCCGGTGAGAATCGAGGCTATGGCGGGGGTGGTGGAGGGAGCGACGCATTCAGCTTTGAGGAGAAGCCCCTCTTCGGCCATGGATCTCATATTCGGAAGGTCGGGCTCCAGATCTTTGTAGAGGCCGTACCCCAGGCTGTCGACGATCGCGAGAACGACTCTGTCGCACCCCCATCCCTCTACATCGTCGATGGCCTTCCCATCGATGGGAGGGGTCCTCACCCCCAGGACCCGGGCCATGGTGGGGGCGACGTCCACGAGCTTGATAGATCTCGACATCTTCCTCCGGTTCAAAAGAGTAGGTACTCTTCACAGATCCTGTTCTGTTTCTCAGAGGTCGGTTCAGAACCCGCTCCAGTGCTCTTTGGTACAGCTATAGACATTCCAAATCACCTCTTACACCTTGAGGGGGCAACCTTGCGGTCCCATCGATGAAATAGGTTTGGCCGTTTCAGGAGGCAGGAGGTGTCTTTGGGCTATCCGTTCCCGCTTGGGGGGTCATCGCTATAAACTCCCGCCGGATATATGACTGCGATGGACCTCAAGACCAAGGCGCATCTCATCTCTCTGGGCAGCATTGAGCTGCCGGAATCGCTCCCCCCCTCCGGCCCCGTCTCGACGGCCGGTCCCGGCGCCGGAGAGAAGAACATCTTCTTAAGATCCGGCGAGAGGAGGGTGAGGCTCTCGGTGGTGGAGAGCTCTCCTCTGAAGCTCGCAGAGCTGAACGAGGGCGAGGTGACGATAATCGAGAACGGTGTCGAGGTCGCTAGGGGTGCTCTCGAACGACCCCTCCTCCACTGTCCCCGGCAGGCCTACATCACCGTCAGCGAGAAGTGCATCTACGACTGCAAGTTCTGCGCTGTGCCGAAGCTCTCGGGGGGCGTCAAGTCCAAAGAGCGGGTGGTGGATATGGTGGGCCGGGCCCAGGATACCGGGGAGCTGGAGGCGATATCCCTCACCAGCGGCGTCGAGAGTTCTCCGGAGGATGAGGTGGCCAAGGTCGCCGATATCGTGAGGAGCCTTCGCAGGTTCGACCTGCCGATAGGGGTCTCGGTGACCCCCGCCCCCCGCTCCAGCGAGATCCTGAGGGAGGCGGGAGCAGACGAGATCAAGTACAACGTCGAGTGCCTGGACCCGGAGCTCTTCGGGCGGGTCTGCCCAGGGGTCTCCCTGAAGAAGATCAAGATGGCTCTATCGGACGCCGTCGGCCACTTCGGTGAAAACAGAGTCTTCTCCAATGTGATCATAGGCCTCGGCGAGTCGGATCGCGCCCTTCGTGATGGTATCGAGGAGCTGGCCGAGATGGGCGTCCTTCCGATCATCAGGGCCGTCTACCCCCATCCTCTGAGGGTGGGCGAGATCGAGATGTCCAGGCCGTCCCCGGAGCGGCTGATAGAACTCGCCCGTCATGTAAGAGGGGTCCTCGACGAGCACGGTCTTCGCGGCGATGTCGCCGAGACGGGATGCTACCGGTGCACCGGGTGCGACCTGATCCCCCACCGGGATCTTTGAAGACGGCGCTCAGGACTCAAAATCCTCATCATCGATCAGGCAGGTCAGCTCATCACGGCGCCGTCCAAGAATACCATTAAATAGGTGTACTGAGACTTCAAGGTTGCCTTTCTGTGCGGGGGTCGCCAAGCCAGGTCAACGGCGCTAGGTTCAGGGCCTAGTCTCGCAGGAGTTCGGGGGTTCGAATCCCCTCCCCCGCATTAATTAGATCTCATAAAGCATGACCAGGACAGGGTGATGATCATCGATCTCGGCCCGGTCGAGGGGATGGTGGAGGATAGGATAGAGTTTCTAGGGGTGCACAGCCCCAAAGAGAGGGAGTACGCCATAATCGTATGATCTAGAAATCGGATAGAAGTCAGCGATCCAGCGGGACGGAACCAAGCCGCAATCGATATAAACCTTGAGTAATATCTCAGAGAGCAGGTGCTCTGGATAAGAAGCCCCCTGTAACATCAGGGCCGTCCATCCAGTGGGACGCTGGAGGGACCGAAGAGGTCCCTTTATAAGCAGAGCTCTCTTTATAAGCAGAGCTCT
>NZ_JBNGCU010000171.1:0-1106 GCF_049974945.1 Methanocrinis sp.
TCGGCCATACTCGCTCCCTGCGGCATGAGGAAAGTCGAGGCCGCCCTCCTGGAGGCAGGGTTTTCCCGGGACGAAGTGATCGTCGCTCATCCTGACCACCTCGATAAGGCGATCGGACCCAATACCGAGATCGTGGGGATAACCCACGACGACCCCATGGGCAAGATCGCCATCCGGGAGATCGAGGAGATGATAGGGAAGGGCGCACCCTACAACAGGACCAAGTTTCTGGAGCTTTTGGGCCACCCCCTGATCAGAGAGCACCGGCCCACGGTGGTCATCGGCGGGAACGGCTCCTGGGAGCTCAGGGGCGAGGATGCTGGGGTCGACCTCATCTACCTCGGCGAGGGAGAGAGGACCTTCCCACAGGTCTGCAGAGGTATCGTGGCCGGAGAGGACGTACCGGGGGAGATCGAAGGCGAGATCGTCCCCGGTGAGGAGATACCGGTGAACAGGGGGGCCACCGTCGGGGGTATCGTCGAGATCGGGCGAGGCTGCTGGAGAGGCTGCTCCTTCTGCTCGCCCACCATGCGTAGGCCCCGGCATCGGCCCGTCTCCAAGATACTGAAAGACGCCGAGGTGAACATCGGGGCGGGACAAACCGACCTGATCCTCCACTCCGAGGATGCCTTCCAGTACGGGTCGATGGGAGCAGAGCCCAACAGAGAGATGCTGCTCGACCTCTTTCGGCGGGTGAAAGAGCTGGGCCCTCGGACCGTCGACGTATCCCACATGAGCCTCGCCTCGGTCTACCACAGCCAGGACCTGCTGGTGGAGATCTCCGAGATCGTGGGGATCGGGATCGACCAGAAGTACATGTCGGCCTGGATCGGGATCGAGACCGGGAGCAGCAAGCTCCTTGCAAAGCACATGAAGAACAAGACCAGCCCAGCGCCCCGAGAGATCTGGCCCGAGATGGTGAGGGAGTGCTACGGCCTATTCAGTGACCGGTCCTGGCTTCCGGTGGCAAGCCTCGTCCTGGGTCTGCCGGGCGAGACCGAAGAGGACGTGGTGGCTACGACGGAGCTGGTCGAGTCGCTGAAAGACCACATCGGTCTGATGCTACCCCTCTTCTTCACCCCCATAGGGGAGACCCGCCTCGGAAA
>NZ_JBNGCU010000172.1:0-2177 GCF_049974945.1 Methanocrinis sp.
CCCTCGCCGATGGGAAGGGGATGGTCCTCGTAGGCCATGTGGCGTATGCCGTCGGGGACAAAGAGCTCGCGAGGGACCCTGGCCATCGCCTCGATGACTCGATCGCTTATGTTTCCCCGGAGCATCTTCAGCATATCGTCTCTCATCAGAGGTCACCTCCCCAGACCCTGGTTATATCCTTGGCCAGGGCCCTCTCTGGAGAACGACCGTCGCGAAGCTTGATCTTCTCCACCCGAAACCTCCTCCCCCCTGCGGTCCTGACCTCGCCGACCGAGATCGTCTCGTCGCCTCGGGTGGGCAGGGCATAAGAGGCGGTCTTTCCCCTCCGGTGGACCGAGACCTTCACCATCACCTCGTCGACGGACCTCGTCCAGAGGGTCTTCGCGTCTCCCGCCCTGGCCTTCTCCTCCCGCCGTCCTCCCTCCAGCTCGATGGAGGTGATCTCGACCATGGCGACGTCACTGACCCCGTCGTCCACCAGAAGCTCTCCCCCAACCTCGAGAAGATCGTCTGCCGGAATCTCTATTGTGCGGCGCTGGGAGGTGCCGGTGGCGCTGATGACCACTCTTAGGGGCGCAAGCCTAGTCCGCTCCAGTTTGGTGGGATGGACCGTCCCGCAGACCTCGCACCGTACGAGGTGCTCCCGGCCGAGCTTTACTGTGGTGTGTTCTGAAAAGTCACCACATTCGGGGCAGAAGATCTCATCTTGCATGGTTACAACCCCTCCTCAAAAACTACAAAAAGGTGACTATCGGAGTCCCGATAGAAACCTCTGATCCGGGCGAAAGATCTTGCCGTGGCCTGGGATCACGACATCGGCCCTCGCGAGCGCCATCATCCGGCTCGCCCTCAGCGCCTTCTGGTCGTATGCGAGTTCGTCCTCCAGGGCCAGAAGGGACCCGTGATCGGTCCTCTGGACCGCATCGCTGTGCCACCAGAAGAGGTCTCCCGCCACAAGCCAGATCTCGCCTTCGATCGGGACCAGGAGGGACGCATGGTCGGGGGTGTGGCCGGGCGTCGGGACGACCACGACCTCCGTCCCGGGGATGAGCCTTCCGTAGGAGATCTCCTCGTCCCCTCTGTAAATGAAACTCGAATCGCAGACGTCGGTCTCCGGGAAGAGCCTCAGGTTGAGGATGTGGTCGAGGTGGGTGTGGGTGACGAATATGAGGTCGACTTCCCGGGGCTTGAGCCCTCTTTTTGATAGGCCGAAGAGGAGCCCATCTCGGTCGGCCCCGGGGTCTACCAGGACCCTGGTCCCGGCCTCCTCTATCAGGACCGATGACGGCGAGGCCCGAAGGCCTCCGCCCTCGAGCCTCTCGACGTACCCCTCCGCCAGAACCGATATCTCAGCCAAAAACTCCACCTCGAAGATCTGCCAACCCCAGTGACCCAAAGAGGTTTAAAAAGGTTAGGACTTACGCACTTGGCCGACACGAGGACATATAAATTATATCATATACTACGCAATGGTGGTTCATCATAATCAAGCATAACCTAATTGCTTAATATTTGAAGGTTTCGATTAATTTACAATTCGGGTGTTTCGAAAAACCTAGATATATCGGTATTACAAATATATTTTTTAAATTGATCTTTATTTTGGATATTATATAATTTATGGTATTTGTGGTCAAACAGCGCACCCCGCAGCAGAGCTTCGAGCGTTTCGATAGAAGCTTCATCTTCATCGAACAGATCCAGGGTTTCGGATGCTCCACCAGCGCCCCGGCCAGCCGCTCGAAGTTATCGAGGTGATACTCCGCGGGGGTGAGGGAGGTGAAGAGGATGGGATCGTACCGCCAGACCGCGGCCCGGGGCCCGTACCTCTCGGCGACGGCCCGCAGGTGCCGGACCGAGCGTCTGGCGTCGACGACCGAGGGCTCCAGCTCACGAGGGTAGCCGGTGATGGTCTGCTGGACGGTGAAGGGACGTCCAAAATCCCTCACCCGCTCCAGCCTGCCCAGGAAGGGGCCGAGGTTTCTGGTCCAGAAGACGAAGCCGTCCACGTCCTCCCTCGCCAAACTGACCCGGCGGACCTGGCGGCGGTTGTAGGGGTTGGCCACCTTGCAGTATCCGGCCTCAAGTCTCTTCTCGAACCACTCGCCGTAGAAGGCCGGGATGTCCGTCTTGTAGCTGGCGGAGATGATCATCTATCTCATCTTGCAGTCCCTGTG
>NZ_JBNGCU010000173.1:0-1503 GCF_049974945.1 Methanocrinis sp.
ACCTAAATAGATTAAAGATGATAGTTGGTACTTGAGGCGTGAGCAGAAGACCATGAGGTCGGCAGTCCCCGTAAAAGGGGCGCCGGATAAAAAACCGGCGATTTGTGGCTTGCGCCTCTCAAACGCCTTCTCCGTCTCCTTTTTGGTTCATATCATCCTCGAACCATCTTTCATCCCCAGGCGGTGATCAAAATGAACGCAGAGCTGGGCCTGAGCCTCATCATCCTGGTCGGTTTTCTCGCCGCCAAGCTCTTCGGAGCCGCCAAGATCCCGGCGGTCACCTCCTACATCCTGGTGGGGATCGTCATAGGCCCCTCGGGGCTCGGGGTGGTGCCCGAGGGGATCCTCGCCGCCTCTGGCTTCATCTCAGACGTCGTCTTGGGCCTGATCGCCTTCGGCATCGGCCGGAATTTCCATACCAAGACTTTTGGAGGTATCGGAAGGATCATCGTCCGGATATCGGCGATGGAGGCCCTGGGAGCCCTGCTGCTGGTGACAGCAGCCCTAAGCCTCCTTCTGGGGGTACCCCTCCACGTCGCCGTCCTCTTCGGGGCGATAGCCTCCGCCACCGCCCCCGCGGCCACGGCCATGGTGATCGGGGAGACGAAAGCGAAGGGGCCGCTGACAGACACCCTCCTCGGGGTGGTGGCCCTGGACGACGCCTGGGCCCTGATGATCTTCGCGGTCTCCATGGTGGCGGCGAAGACGATCGCCTCGGGCGAAGCAGACCATCTCCACATATTGGCGGAGGCGGGGTTGGCCGTCGGGGAGATCGTCTTATCTCTCGTCCTGGGAGCGGTCTTCGCCTGGGTTCTCCACCACTACTCGTCTAGGGTCGCAGATCCCTCGGACCTGGAGATATTCACCCTGGGCATAATCCTCCTCGTCGTGGGGGCCGCAAGCTCTCTGGGCCTCTCGGTCCTCCTCGCCTGCCTCGCCCTGGGAGTGGTCCTGGTCAACATCAGCTCCGAGGGGCGCCGGTTCTTCGAGGTGATCGAGCCCTTGGACACGCCCCTCTACCTGATATTCTTCGTTCTGGCGGGAGCCCTCCTGGAGATCGGCCACCTTCAGGAGATTGGGACGGTGGGGCTCGTTTATATCGTCTTCAGGGTGGCGGGAAAGCTCCTGGGAGCGTACATCGGGGCCTGGAACCCCGGCGGGATGGGGGCGGCGGTCAGAAAGTACATAGGCCTCGGTCTGATCCCCCAGGCGGGGGTCGCCCTGGGCCTCGCCCTCATGGCTCGAGAAGAGTTTCCGGCCGTCGGCGAGACTATCTTCAGCACCATCGTCGCCACCACCGTCGTCTTCGAGCTCGCAGGTCCCCTCGCCACCAGGACCGCCCTCTCCTCTGCTCACGAGATCCCGGAGGAGGGAGAGGATAACTGAGAGGAGATAAGTGAGGGAAAGCAAGGTAGAAGGCCCTGGTGCGGCGAGGTTTGGTGGGAGAAGAGATCGCCAGAATGTGATGGAATATGATGTGACTACTCCCCGCCCTGAAGGGCG
>NZ_JBNGCU010000174.1:0-1575 GCF_049974945.1 Methanocrinis sp.
ACCCAGGAGATGCAGAGGCTGAGGTGGATAAAGCAGCTGGGCCTCGCCAACCTGGTCTACCCCGGCGCCAACCATACCCGGTTTGAGCACAGCCTGGGGGCCTACCATCTCTCCTGCCTTCTGGCCCATCATCTAGGTCTGGACGAGGATAACGCGGCGGAGATCAAGGCCGCAGCCCTCCTCCACGACGTCGGTCACGGTCCCTTCTCCCACGCCACCGAGAAGGTCCTATCGTCCTTTCTCAGGGAGGAGCACGAGAACGTCGCAGGCCGGCTGAAGAGGGGCGAGCTGGGAGACGTGCTGGCCCACCGCGGGCTCAAGCCCCACCGGATCCAGAGGCTGATCCGAGGAGAGAGCCCCCTGGGCCAGATGGTGAGCGGTGAGGTGGACGTTGACAGGATGGACTACCTGACCCGCGATGCCCACTATACCGGCGTAGCCTATGGGGTCATCGATTATCAGAGGCTTATGAAGACGATGGCCATAAGGGACGGTCAGCTCGTCCTCGAAGAGGGGGGGATCCACGCAGCCGAGTCCCTTCTGGTATCGAGGCTCCTGATGTACCCGACGGTCTACTTCCACCACGTATCGAGGATCGCCCAGAAGATGCTGGGGATGGGGGTCCGAGTCATGATCGAGGAGGGGGCAGATCCCCGGGAGGTCAGGGAGATGGACGATATCGAGCTCGTGGCCGCCATGACCTCCAAGGGCGGTTATCCCGGCGAGATCATCGGCCGGATCAGGTCGAGGCGGCTCTTCAAGCGGGCGATCTACGTCGGGCGGGACGGTCTCGAGTCGCCGATTATCGTCGATCGGGGACGTGAAGGGAGGATCGCCGAGGAGATCGCGGAGCTGGCGGGGATCGATCCCCTGTACGTCCTCGTCGATAAGCCGGGCCTGCCCAGGATCTCAGAGGGGAATGTGGCCATAATCGGGCGGGACGGCGAGAAGAGAACCCTCCGGGATGTCTCCCCCCTGGTCACCATCATGGAGAGCGCCCACCTCGCGGCCTGGAGGCTTGGGATCTACACCACCGAGGAGAACCGGGAGGGGGTGAAGAAGGCGGCCATGAGCCATCTCAAAATCAGGCGTAACCCGGTCCAGCACACCTTCGAGGACCTCTGACCCTCGATGAGGTCGATCGGATCTGCTGGCAGAATGCCGCGGGATAACCTTTAAGTCGATCCAGGGCTGAGGAGGAAGGGATGGTTGCTGTTGACAACAGGCTGATAGTCAAGACGGTTCAGACGATGAACCAGCACCTTCCGGGTAGAAGAAAGAAGCTCACCGAGCTTCTCGGAGAGGATAAGCCCGGGATCAGGGGCAAGGATAACATATTTTACATCATCGACAGAAAGGAGCTGGACCTGGTATCTGAATCTCTCCCCCGGTATCTGTGGGATCGGATCAGGCTTCCGATTCTGATAGAGATGGCACCTCAGTACGGGAGCGGCTCGGCCCGGGTCCAGGGGGAGGCGGAGTGCGAGCTGGTGAGAAAGCTCCTCAAGATCGACCGGGGTGATCGGAAGATGGTGATCATCTACATGCCGGAGATAAGGGAGCTGAGGCGGAAGC
>NZ_JBNGCU010000175.1:0-2387 GCF_049974945.1 Methanocrinis sp.
GGGTTGTGGGTCTTGGCCATCCGATAGATGGTGGCGATGATCCTCGCGCCGTCCATGAGGGGGTTGAGCTTCGTCCTGGTGCCCACCGTCCTCGAACGGTAGGTTATGGGGACTTCAACGATCGAAAGCCCCTTTTTGACGCTGTCGACGGTCATCTCCGTCTCGATCTCAAAGCCGGTCATGGTGAGGTCGAGCCGGCTGACGCCCTGGCGGGTGAAGGCCCGATATCCCGTCAGGATGTCGTTCAGGGGAACGTCGTATATCAGCCTGAAGAAGAAGTTAATCAGCCGGTTTCCCGCGGAGTTCAGCCTGGTCAGGGCTCCTTTCTGGAGGTTTCCAAACCGATTTCCCATCACATGGTCGGCTTTTCCCGCGAGGACGGGGTCGAGAAGGAGGTGGACCTCGGCAGGAAGGTAGGTGCCGTCCCCGTCGATCATCACGATGTACTCCGATTCGATCAGATCGAAGGCCTCTTTGAGGGCCTGACCCTTGCCCTGGCCACTCTGAATGACGACCCGCGCTCCGGCCGTCCTCGCTCGCTCGCAGGTCCGGTCACGGCTGTGGCCGTCGATCACCAGGATATCTTCAAAGCCCATCGCCCTGAACTCGCCGATCACCTCGGCTATGGCGTCCTCCTCGTTGAGGGTCGGTATCAGAACGCAGACGTCTCTGGGGGTCAATCTCGATCAGCTCGGTCTCGACTTGGGAATGATGGTCGGTGGCGATCTGGGCGGCCGCCTTTGCAAGCTTTTGTCACTTCAGGGCCCCTTTTATGATCCCCTCGAACCTCTCCACCAGCTCGTCCTCATCGCCTCCTGCGGTCTCGACGTAGAGCCTTATGAGCGGCTCGGTGTTGGAGGGCCTGATGAGGACGCTGTAATCTTCGGTGCAGATCTTGAGGCCGTCGGTGGCGTCGGGCTCGAGGGATGCGAGATCCCCGGCAAGCCGTCTCATCACCTCGGCCGGGGACCCCTCTATCCTGATGCTCTTCTGGATGTAGGGGTAGTCGGGGATGGCGTCCGCGAGGTCCGATAGCCTCTCGCCTCGACTGATCACCTCACCGAGGGCGAGGCTCATGGCGAAGGGGTCGTCGGATAGCTGAAACTCCGAGAGGAAGAAGTGAGCGCTCCGCTCGACGCCCAGGACCGCGCCCTCCTTCTTGACCCGGTTGGCGACGTAAACGTCGCCGACCCTCTCCCTGATCACCTCGATCCCCAGGGGCAAAAGCTCCCGCTCGACGATCATGGAGCAGTCGAAGCCCGCTACCACCTTGTCTCCGGGGCCGTACCTCTCCTTGGCCAGGATCACCGCCACCTTCTCCGGGGTGACGATCCGTCCCCGATCGTCGATGACCAGGCCCCGGTCGGCGTCAGGGTCGAAGCCGACGCCGTAATCCGCCCTGGCCCCCACCACCTTCTTCGCCGCCTCCTTCAGCGACTCCTCGGTGGGGGCCGGGCCTCGGCCGGGGAAGAGGCCGTCGGGCTCGCCGTTGATCACCCTCCCGTCGAAGTCGAGCCTCTGATAGAGGAGAGACATCCCGCAGGCCGAGCCGTTCCCCATGTCCAGGACGACCCTGAGGGGCCGCTCGATATCCAGCTTCCCCTCGACGTAGTCGGCGTACCTTCGGATGGCGTCTTCCGGGGATCGGTCGGTCTTCCGTCCTTCGCCCTCTCGAAAGGCACCCTTCTCGTAGAGGTCCATCATCTCCGTCTGGTGGTAGAGCATCCCATACCCCTCGGCGGTCCTGAACCGAATCCCGTTGTACTGGGGAGGGTTATGGGATGCCGAGATGTAGGCGGCAGCGTCGTAGCTCCCTTTCCAGGTCTCAAAGCTGATCATCGGTATCGGGAGAACACCGTAGCTATCGACGTTGCAGCCTGCAGATAAAACCCCATCGAGAAAGGCCCGTTCCACCGAAGGGCCGCTCTTCCTGGTGTCCCTCCCCAGGGTTATTTTGCCGTCGGCGAGGTAGGACCCCAGCGCTTTTCCCACCCTTTCGGCGAGATCCTCGGTAAGCTCCGTCCCATAGACGCCTCGCACGTCATAAGCTCTGAAGACTGTCACACTTAGGAGTCGTCGGAAGATCTAAAATAGTTTTCGAAAAACGATCCGGCCTTTCCCTCAGTCCAGAGGAGGCTCGATCGTCCCCACGGCGTGGCCGGATCTTATCGATCCGATCCTCACCCGCGCCCTCTCGCCGACCGCCGCTCCGGGGACGAATATCTTGAACCCCTCGACCTCAGCTACCCCGTCCCCAGACTTTCCGACTCCGACTATATCAAGCTCCAGGACCTCCCCCACCGATACAGGCGGCAAAAAGAAACCCTGGGCTACGACGTACATCTCGGCGCTCTCCTTTCTGGAGGCGGCCGGCGAGTGGGCCTGGG
>NZ_JBNGCU010000176.1:0-1712 GCF_049974945.1 Methanocrinis sp.
GTACCATCCTCGGGCCATCGTCGGCGTCGGCTGCGATATGGAGATCAAGGAGGGGGTCGACCTCTGCCACGGTTATGACATCCCGGCGATAGGCGTCCCCCTTCTGACCAACGGCTGCGTCTCCACGACCCTCGACTGGGACCGATTCTACGAGGTCATATCCGATCACCAGACCTGCGCCCTGACCGACGAAGATGAAGTGCTCGCCATCAGGATCGACGAGGGCGGCACCCCCAGGACCTGAAGCCCCCATCTTCAGCCCCCCGCCCTCTCCTCCAGAGCCTTTATCACCTCTCCGAGCCGGTCGATCTCCTCGCCGTAGCCAGACCAGTTCCCTGCCCGGAGCTGGTCCTGAGCGGACCTATAGAGGGCTCCCGCATCGCCGATCAGCTCTGTGGTGCTCAGGTCATCTCCTCTTCCGGCCGACGTCTCTGGTTCAGCCGCCCCAGGCCCGAACTCAAATATCATGGCCAGGGCCTCCTCCAGGGTCTCCTCCATCACCACTCTGCTTCCGTAGGCGACGATCACCCGTTTCAGCTGCGGAAGCTCGCTGTTCTCGGCCCTTAGAAATAGGGGTTCGACGTAGAGGAGACTCCTCTCTATGGGGATGACCAGGAGGTTGCCTCTGATGACGCTGGACCCCTTCTGGCTCCAGAGGGTAATCTGCTCGGAGATCTCGGTGTCCTGGTCGATCCTGGCCTCGATCTGCATCGGCCCGTATATCAGCTCATCTTTGGAGAACTTGAAGACCACGAGGTCGCCGTAATCGGGCTGGTCGGACTTGGCACACATCCAGGCGATCATGTTGTTCTTCGACCTTGGCGTAAAGGGCTGGATCAGCATGAACTCCTCGCTCCCCTCGCTTCCCGGGATCTTCATGACGACGTAGTAGGGCTCGACGGTCTGCCGGGTCCCCCGGTAGATCTCCGTCGGGATCTCCCAGGCGTCCTCCTGGTTGTAGAAGACCCGGGGGTCGTTCATGTGGTAGTTCCGGTAGATCCCGGCCTGGACGCCGAAGAGGTCGACGGGGTATCGCAGGTGGGCCCGAAGCTCGTTGGGCATCGAGCTGATGGGCAAGAAGAGGTCGGGGAAGATCGATTCGTAGGCCCGGACGATCGGCTCCTCCTCGATGACGTAGTACCGGACGGTCCCGTTGTAGGCGTCGACGACGACCTTCACCGAGTTTCTAATGTAGTTGAACCCCCCCGAGGGCTCGGAGTAGGGGTAGCGGTCGGTGAGGGTGTAGGCGTCGACGATCCAGTAGAGCCTACCGTCTGCGAAGACTATGTAAGGGTCCCGATCGTAGGCTAGGAAGGGGGCGATGGCTCGCGCCCTATCGATGACATTTCTATAGATCATCGCCCTGCTCTCGGCCGTAACATCGTCGCTGAGGAGGATTTTGAGGCTTGCGAGCCTGTAGGCGAAGAGAAGCCTCATCAGGGGGTTGAGCTCTATGCCTCCGGTGCCGTTGTAGTTGGCGTAGACGTTCTCGTCTCCCAGAGGGTAGTCGAACTCGGTGAGCCCCGTCTTCACCAGGACGTAGTCCTTACGCCCCTCGCCGTAGTAGATCTCGGGCCTAGTCATCTTCCCCAGGACCGAGTCGGGGGGTACGTTCTTGACGTAGAACTCGGGGAGGCCCTCGGGGGTCACGACGTTTGCGGGGCTCATGCAGATCCCGTAGCCGTGGGTGTAGAAGAGGTGGAGGTTCTGCC
>NZ_JBNGCU010000177.1:0-1876 GCF_049974945.1 Methanocrinis sp.
CCTCCTCTACAACGGTGGGGGGACGGAGATCTGGGCGAACATCCCCGCCGCGGTGACCAGCATGTCCGGCGACCTGGTCCCCTGGCAGAAGACGGTGGGAACTGCCTTCTCCATAAGCCTGGGCCTATTGGCCCTGCCGGACCTTCTGATCATGATCTTCTCCGCGCGGGACGGCCGGGTGGTCAAGTTCGCCGGGATCTACAGCCCCATCGCCATCGCCATCTACGCCCTCTGCATCTTCTCCATAGGAGTCCTCGCCTACGGGGTCTTCTCCGCCGAGGAGCTGGCGCCCTTCATCAAAAACCCGGACAGCTTCGTCCCCTTCGTCGCCACCTCGCTTTTGCCGCCGGGCTTTGACGCCATCATCCTCCTTGCGGCGATATCGGCGGCCATGTCCACGATCAGCGCCATCGTCCTGGTCACGACCACCTCCCTCACCGCCGACACCCTCCGGTTCCTCCGGCCCGAGATCCCCGACGACCGGGTCCTGGTCCTGACCAGGGTGGTGGGGGTCCTGATCATCGTCGTCTCCGCCCTCATGGCCAGAAACGTCCCCGAGCTGATCGTGCCCCTGGTCTCCCTGAGCATGGGGGTGATCGCCTGCTGCGTCTTCATCCCCCTCTTATTCGGCCTCTACTGGGACCGTGGGACCTCGACCGGCTTCGTCTCGGGGCTCGTCGCCACCTTCGTCTCCATCGTCGCCTGGAACTTCTACGGAAACCCCCTCATCCACCCGGTGATGGTCGGCATCGTTGTGGGGACGGTGGCCTACCTTGCGGCAAGCCTGGCCACGAAGCCCCCGGATTCCTCTTCGATCATCTCGGTCGGAGGCGGGGAGGAGTAGCCGTCCTCTCCGCCCTCTTCAAAGGTCACCGGGGGGCGTCGATCCCTCCGACCCCAGCCCGGCCAGAACCTCCGGCAAAAAGATATAGCCAGACGGGGCCTGATAGCTCATGGCCAGAGGAAGTTCGAAGAGAAGAATCCGATTCGGAGGGTGGTGAGAGATGCCCACGATGAAGATCCGGGGCGGGGACCTGGACCTGGTGGAGTACGAGTTCAGCCCCTTCTCCCCCGGCGAGAAGATCAACACCCTGGGGATCAAAAAGCATCGGGAGCTTGAGCCGGTCGAGGGGAAGGTGAGGGTCACGACCCCGGCGAGGATCCACCTCACCGTCCTGGACATGAACCGGTTTGCGCCCAACAGGCCCGGCGGCGGCGGGGTCGGCTTCGCCCTCCAGATTTATTGCTTTGCCGAGGTGGAGTGCACGCCGGAAGAGACGGTCGTCGACTACCCAAGAGAGCCGATCGTCCGCCATTTCGCCGAGGTCTTCAAAAAGACTGTCGGCTACTCCGGTGGCTTCAAAATAAAGGTCCGTGACCACGAGCAAAAGCACGTCGGCCTCGGCTCCACCGGCTCGGTCCTGGTGGCACTGGCCACCGCCATGAACGAGGCCGTCGGCGCTCAACTGACAAAAGATGAGATCAGGCTGTTGATCGGGAACAACTACGTCGAGGAGACCGAGGACGGCCGGGTCACTCTGGGCTTTGAGACCGGCGTCGGCCCCGCCGCCGTCACCTACGGCGGGATGGCGGTGACCGGCGACGAATTGGCCCTCGCCTACCACCACCCCTTCGCCGAAGGAAAGAACGTCTTCGTGATCATCCCCGCGACCGCCGTCTCCTCCTCGGGGAGGGAGGAGTTCGACCTTCTTATGAACAGGGCCCGAAACCTCGACTACCAGGACCGGGAGCTTAAAGCCTACTTCATCCTCATGGACCTGATCCCGGCCCTGGAGCGGGGCGACCTCAAGAAGATCGGGGAGGTCATCTGGGAGATCGAGTTCCGGGGGTCGAAGCGGGCCGAGGTCGAGCACCA
>NZ_JBNGCU010000178.1:0-1503 GCF_049974945.1 Methanocrinis sp.
ATTCGAAAAATACTTCCAGATATGCCGATAACTATTCATATAAAAGACTTCAAAGACTAATTTATGTCGGAGAAACAGACAGAAAAAGAGTCCTTTGTAGAGGAGACGAAGTCCAAGATGGACGAGTGGTCCGCCGAGCTGGACGAGCTGAAAGCGGAAGCTGAGCGGGCCGAGGGCGAGATCAAATACCGATACCAAGAAGAGATCGAGATGCTCCAGGATAAGCAGAAGACAGCTCAGGAGAAGCTCGCAGAGCTGCAGAGGGCGACCGATACATCTTGGACCGAGTTCAAGGAGGGGATGTCTGCGGCCCTTATCGATATAAGGAAAGCGATGGAAGATGCGAAGTCGAAGCTGAAATGAGCACCGGACCGATTGGTTCTGCAGAAGATCTCAGATCAGATGAGGGTCGGAATTGGTGAATGATATATGGAACATAAATCCAGGGGTCGAATAGAGGGAAGAACGGCGATAGTCACCGGCTCTACTTACGGCATAGGCGAGGCGATAGCAAAGGTTCTGGCTGGGGAAGGGGCGATCTCGATCATCACCGGAAGGACCGAGGAGGAGGGTGAAAGGGTCGCCGAGGAGATCCGATCCAATGGAGGGGCCGCAGAGTACCACTATCTCGACGTGACCGACGAGGAGAGGGTTGAGGAGCTGATGCGGGCCGTCTACGAGAGGTACGGCAGGATAGACATCCTGGTGAACAACGCCGGGATCTCCGGCCCCAACAAGCCGATCCACGAGTACACAAGGGAAGAGTGGGAGCGGGTCTTCGACGTCAACGTCACCGGGGCCTTCCTCTGCACCAAGTACGCCATCCCCTACCTGAAGAAGGGTGGCGGAGGAAATATCGTCTACATATCCTCGATATACGGAATCGTCGGTGCCTCGGACGTTCCCGCCTACCACGCGACGAAGGCCGCCAACAGGATCATGGCCAAGACTGGCGCCCTCTTCTATGCCAAGGACAAGGTGAGGGTGAACTCAGTCCATCCGGGCTTCATCTGGACCCCGATGGTCGAGGATTTCCTCGAAGGGCAGTCCAGTGCCCTCGGCGTGCCTGCAGAGGATCTGAGAGCTGAGCTGGACGCACAGCACCCCATAGGGCACATAGGCGAGCCGGAGGACATCGCCTACGGCGTCCTCTACCTCGTCTCAGACGAGGCGAAGTTCGTGACCGGCTCGGAGCTTATCATAGATGGTGGCTACACCACCAGATAATCTCATCTAGGGAGGAGATCTATGAGATATATCACCATCTGCCTCGATGATGAGGACTTCGAGCGTCTATCGATGGCCAAAGGCGACAGAACCTGGCGAGAGTACATAATGAAGGACGTCCTGAACCAGCACCGGCGTCGAAAGCTGCAGACGATGACAGAGAACTAGAGGTGAAACTTTGAACGCGGTTCACTTCCCCCTGACGACGATGGTGAGAACGTCCTCGTCGGCGAGGACGTGGTCGAGCCCCACCGACTGGCCCGGGAACTTGGCGCT
>NZ_JBNGCU010000179.1:0-1303 GCF_049974945.1 Methanocrinis sp.
AAGCTGACCTTGACCCGGTCCGAGAGCCGAGAAAGCTCCTGCCTGATCTCGGCCGTATGCCTGTGGGTGGTGAGCTTGTAGCCGACGACATTCTCGGCCAGGTTCGGGTAGTGGCTCGTCTGGGAGGGGGCGATTCCGGCCCCGGTGATCCCGGACTTGGAGTCGAAGACGACCCTCTCTGCGAGGCCAGCCTCGACCAGGGGCGCCACGGCAAGGCTCGCGCCGGTGGGATAGCATCCGGGGTTGGCGACGAACTCGGCTCCTCCGACCTCGGGGTGGAGCTCCGGCATTCCGAAGACCGCCTCCCGAAAGGCTCTGTGCTTCATGCCGTAGGTCTTCTCGAAGACCTCCAGGGGAAGCCTGTAGTCTGCCGAGAGGTCCACCACCTTCACACCCTCGTCCAGGAAGCCCGGAACCCAGTCCATAGCCGTCCCGTGGGGAACTGCGGTGAAGACGAGGTCGCACCTTTCGGCGATCTCTGATATCTCAGGCGATTCGAACTTGAGGGTGGAGATCCCCCGGAGGTGGGTGTGGACATCTCCCACAGGGGTACCCTCCAGCTTGCGGGAGGTGATGCAGACCGCCTCGGCCCCGGGATGGAGGCTGAGGAGGCGCAGGAGCTCGCCGCCGGTGTAGCCGGACCCGCCGACTATTCCAACCTTGATCATGGGCACAGAGCAATACGGGCTGGTATAAAATCGACACGCTGGTTTGTGATCTGATCCCGAAAAAGATGAACAGGAAAAGAAGATATTTATCGGTGGATGGGAGGCTGGAGTTCTGGAGTAGTGATTTCCGTTCAGATCTGCAAATCCTGTTCGGATCTAGCAGGGCAGATCACCGGACCGAAATGCATTTTGAGATGATCCCATGAAACTCGATAATAAAAGCTCAGGCGACGTGAGGATCGTCCTTCCGGCGGGAAGGCTCGACGCCTCGTCGTCAGACGAGCTGAAGGTGGAGATAGAGGGGCTGATCGGCGAGGGATGCAGAAAGGTGGTTGCGAACTTAGACCAGATGGGGTAGATCGCCGGGTTCACCCAGCTCTTCGAGATATACGACCGCGAAGAAGAGGCGATCGACGAATTCGGGAAAGGAAGCTAGTGCCCTTTCATAGAATGTTCAAACAATTTTCTAAGGGCTTTACAGTTTTATCTTCATGATTTTTTATTTCTTCAAGTCAAACTGGCGGCGGTGAATAGGACGGATTGACAAAACATGTTGAGTTATTTAACCGCATGATATCATCCCAAAATACGTGAACACAGCAATAGTTCGTTGGTTATATGCCCATCCCCGCAGC
>NZ_JBNGCU010000180.1:0-2413 GCF_049974945.1 Methanocrinis sp.
CCCTTGCACTCCTCGCACTCGATGTAGACGTCGGGGAGGAAGTTCATCTCGATCTTGATCAGGCCGTCGCCCTGGCAGGCCTCACACCGGCCGCCCTTGAGGTTGAAGGAGAAGCGTCCTGGCTTGTATCCCCGGACCCGGGCCTCCTTCGTCCCGGCGAAGGCCTGCCTGATGGGGTCGAAGACCTTGGTGTAGGTGGCGGGGTTCGACCGGGGGGTCCTTCCGATGGGGCTCTGGTCGATGACGATCACCTTGTCGATCTCCGAGTCGAAGGAGAGGTCGTCGTGCTCGCCGGGGGTCTCGCTCGACTTGTAGATCTTCCTCATCAATGCCCGGTAGAGGGTGTCGTAGATGAGAGTGGACTTGCCCGAGCCGGAGACGCCGGTGACCACGGTGAAGACGCCGATGGGGATCTTGGCGTCGATCTTCTGGAGGTTGTTCTCCCGGCAGCCCCTGATCCAGACGAACCTCTCGCTCTGCCTTCGGCTCCTGGGGGTCTTGATCTCTTTTTTGCCCGAGAGATACTGGCCCGTCAGGGACTTGGGATCCTCCTCGACCTTTTTGGGCGGGCCCTCGGAGACCACCCAGCCGCCGTGGATCCCGGCACCGGGGCCCATGTCCACCACGTGGTCTGCGGCGCGGATCGTCTCCTCGTCGTGTTCGACGACGATCAGGGTGTTTCCCAGGTCCCGGAGCTTCTTCAGAGTCTCGATCAGCCGGGCGTTGTCCCGCTGGTGGAGGCCTATCGAGGGCTCGTCGAGGACGTAGAGGACGCCCATCAGGTTCGACCCGATCTGGGTTGCAAGCCGTATCCTCTGAGCCTCGCCCCCTGAGAGGGTCCCCGCACTCCTGGACAAAGTCAGGTAGCCGAGGCCGACGTGCTCGAGAAAGCCGAGCCTGGACTGGATCTCTTTGAGGACCTGGCGGGCGATCTCCTCCTCCCTATCCGAGAGGGGCAGCCTCTCGAAGAGCTCCCTTCCTTCGGTGACCGAGAGGTCGGCGACGTCAGCGATGGACATCCCCGAGATCTTCACCGCCAGAACCTTCTCCTTCAGCCTCCGGCCGAGGCAACGAGGACAGGGTAGGACCTTCATGAACCTCTCCAGCTCCTCCCGCCGGTAGTCGGAGCTGGTCTGTTGGTAGAGCCGCTCGGACTGGGGTATCAGCCCCTCCCAGTGACCTTTGTGGGACCAGTGAGCTTCCCCGTTCTTCATGGACATGGCGAAGTTGATCTTCTCCCGCGACCCGTAGATCAGGGCGGAGTACTGCTCGGACGTGAGGTCCTTTATGGGGGTGAAGATGTCGAAGCCGAAGTGCTTTGCGACCGCGGCGAGGTGCTGGCCCCGCCATCCGTCGACGTGGTTTCGATAGAGGGCCACGGCCCCGTCTGCGATGGAGAGGTCTTTATCGGGAACGATGAGGTCGGGGTCGAACTCCATCTTGATCCCCAGGCCGTTACAGGTCTCGCAGGCTCCGAAGGGGCTGTTGAAGGAGAAGGTCCGGGGTTGAAGCTCCTCGAAGACCATGCCGCAGATGGGGCAGGCCATCTTCGAGGAGTAGACCTGGTCCCGCCCCTCGGAGTCCACCACAATCAGGAGTCCGTCGGCCCTCTCCAGGGCGCGCTCGCAGGCCTCGACCAGCCTCGATCGATCCTCTCGGGGGTCGAGCCGGTCGACGACGACATCGATCTCGTGCTTTCTGTACCGGTCCAGGTCGATCAGATCATCGGTCCTCCGGATATCGCCGTCGACCCGAACCCGGGCGAAGCCCTCGGCGAAGAGGTCTTTGAAGAGCTGGCCGTAGGTCCCCTTCTTCTGGCGGATGATCGGAGCGAGGATGGTGACCATTCCCGTTCCCACCGTTCCCCCCTCGTTCCCGTCGGAGACCTCGGATCCGGCCCGGGCCTCGATTATCCGGTCGGCTATCCTCTCCGGGGAGATCGACTCGATCTTGACGTCGTGGACCGGGCAGTGGGGGGTTCCGACCCTGGCGAAGAGCAGCCGCAGGTAGTCGTAGATCTCGGTAACCGTCCCCACGGTGCTCCGGGGATTCTTCGAGGTCGTCTTCTGCTCGATGGATATCGCCGGGGATAGCCCCTCGATGGAGTCGACGTCCGGCTTGTTCATCTGCCCGAGGAACTGGCGGGCGTAGGCCGAGAGGGACTCGACGTAGCGGCGCTGCCCCTCGGCGTAGATGGTGTCGAAGGCTAGGGTGGACTTGCCCGAGCCCGAGACGCCGGTGATGACGATCAGCCTGTCTCTTGGAAGCTCCAGGGTCACGTCCTTTAGGTTATGCTCTCTTGCACCCTTTATGAGGATCGATTTCATCTCATCTTCTCGCTTGGGCATCTTGGCCTATTGAAGGTCAGAGCTAGGGCCAGGATGAGCTTAATACTTTTCGGGCGGCTCAGAAC
>NZ_JBNGCU010000181.1:0-1681 GCF_049974945.1 Methanocrinis sp.
ATATACTCTGGTTTCCGACTATTCTTTTTAGAATCTTTCGGTTTCCAGCTCCGAAGTTTGAGTGAAGCGAAGTATACTTTCAGCCACGGCGTCATGAACATATAGCGTGCAATCCATAAGTTTATTCAGTCTATGAACGAGCCCGATAAATCGTACAGCTCAAACCCGATCCTCGCCGAGATCTCTGGATCGATGGGAAACTTCGGGACGGTCCTTCCGATCGTCCTGGGAGCGGCCCTCGTCTCGGAGGTGGACCTGGGACCCGCCCTCCTCTTCTTCGGCCTCTGGTACATCGTCATGGGGCTCCATTACGGAATTCCGATGTCTGTAGAGCCGATGAAGGCTATCGGGGCCATCGCCATCGCCGAAGAGCTGACTTCTGGAGAGATCGCGGCCTCGGGGATGGTCCTGGGGGCGGCGCTTTTAGCCCTGGGGCTTTTCCGGGGATTTGAGCAGCTGCAGGGCCTGATTCCGGAGAGCGTCGTCCGCGGGGTTCAGCTGGGCCTCGGGCTTGTCCTTCTCAGGACGTCGCTAGTTTTCATCAGCCAGGACCTCCTCTTCTCGTCGGTTTCCATCGGCATCGTTCTCCTCTTTCTCGTCGCCAAAAGTCGGAGAGGAATCCCCGACCTTTCCACCCTCGCCGTCTTCGCCGTCGGCATCGGATACGGCCTCTTCACAATAGGTGTGCCCGAGAGCCAGACCGTATCGATCGATCTATTGCCCCTCCCAGATCTCGCCGACTTTCTCTGGTCAGGCTGGCACCTCGTCTTTCCCCAGATCCCCCTCACCCTCACCAACGCCACAGTGGCGACGGCCCTCACCGCCGAGGACCTCTTCAAGAAACGGATCGAGCCGGACCATCTCTGCGTCACCATGGGGCTCATGAACCTAGTCTCCGTCCCCTTCGGCGGGTTTCCTTTGTGCCACGGGGCGGGCGGCCTTGCGGCCCACCGCCGGTTCGGTGCCGAGACGGGGCTGGCGACCGTCATCGGGGGGATCCTCCTCCTCTTCGTGGCGTTCTTTTTTGCCGGTCCCGAGGCCCTGGCCCTTCTCCCCATCGGCCTCTTCGGGGCTCTCCTCCTCTTCGTCGCCCTGGAGCTTGGAAGATGCGGCCTGAAGACGGACGCGCCCCTTCTCACAGGAAGCATGGCCCTCATAGCACTTTTCACCAACGTCGGCTTGGCCTTCCTCTTCGGGATTTTCATGGCGGAGGCTAAAAAGCGGAGGGTCCGATCAAATCAAAAATAAGGTGAAGATAAAAAGCGATCTTAAACGCCGTACCGCCTCTCCACCTCGTCCAGAAATCGGAACATGAGCCCGTTCATCTCGGGGATGGCGTCGAAGCCGGCGAGGATCTCCTCTGCAGCCTGGACGAACTCGCCGCCGCCGGAGAGCTCGTCGGAGCAGTATCTGATGAGGCTCTCTATCCCTTCAGCCGTCGCCTCCAGGTGGAACTGCAGGCCGATGGCCCTTCCGAGCTGGAAGGCCTGATTTTTGCAAGCCTCGCTCTTCGTCGTCCAGACCGCGTAGGGCGGGATCTCGAAGGTGTCGCCGTGCCAGTGGAGGGCGACGAACCTCTCGGGGAGGACGCCGAATATATCCGATCTCGACCCCTCCGGCGTCAGGCTGACGGGGTGCCAGCCGATCTCACGATGTTTGTTTTTTCGCACCCTTCCGCCCA
>NZ_JBNGCU010000182.1:0-1343 GCF_049974945.1 Methanocrinis sp.
GGTCACGATCAAGGGAAGCACCTCAGTTTTGAAGATGCGATCTCTCGGTCATAAAATATCTTCGCCTTTGCTCTTGATCAAACTTTTCAGAGGAAAGGCGGGACTTTTGAGAGGAATGGGTTGGCCGTGGAGGGGATGCAAGCTTGATGGCACCGTTGACATCACGTCGTAGGCGACGGCCCCAGGGCGGCGATCCCCTGGACGGGGCCTTCAGCCTCAAAGTCGCCGGAGACCAGATCCGCAACCTGGGAGATATCTTCGGGAGGGCAGACCTACTCCGAGGAGGGGATCTTCCTCTCGGGCTACATCTACAGGCTATCGATATAATCTAAATTCTTGGGCGGCCGCCGTCTGAGAGGGGTCCTCCATCTCGGTTCAGCATCGTCGTCTCGGTCTGGGGCCCGACTTGCTCCGGTTCACATGAAGTCCGCAAGGCCCATCTGCTTCGACTTATCGTTCTGGAATAGAGAGTCGATGTCCATCTTGATGATCTCGAGCCGCTGTTTGGTGTAATCGTCCACCCTGAACTCCTCGGCCACCTTCATCGAGACCTCCAGGTACTTTCGGACGGACCCCTCGTGGACGGTTAGGATCACCCTCCCACCACACTTAGGGCAGACCTCGGAGAGGGGGGGCCTCCTGAACTTCGCCCCGCACTTGACGCACCTGACCTTCTGACGGGAGAAGGCCCTTAGATTTCCGATGAGATCGGGCAGGAAGTGGGAGTTGATCACCCTCGTCGCCACGTCCCTCTCGTCGACGGCCCTGATCGACCTCGCCAGATAGAGCTGGGCGTCCATCTTCTCGATCATCGTCTCCAGGGTCTTGTAAGCGCTATTCAGCGGCCCGGCGGCGATGTCGTCAGTGTCGTGGGTGAAGAGGAAGCCCCGGTACTGGGCTTCGGTCCCCAGCCTCTTGGAGACGAGGTCGATCAGCCCCTCCACCTCCTTCGGCTGGGCCCCTTTCAAAGTCGCCCGGTAGAATTCCAGCGGGTACTTCGATGGCAGGTCCAGGTTGTGGGCCTCGCCATCCACCTCCGACGGGTCGAGCCTGGTGGTCATGACGAGGGGGGCGTCCATCTTGCCTCCCCTTTTTTCCGGCAGGTACGACATCGAGAAGTTGAGGAGGGAGTCCATGAGGAGCATAACGCAGTCCTCGTCGCCGTCGCAGTTCCTCCTCTTGGCTGCGTGGAAGAAGGGGTGGCCGTATCCGGCCGAGGCGGTGGTGTAGCCGATCAGACGGCATAAAACCCCTGCCGAGGTGTGGGGGGCAAGCCCCACCAGGAGAGAGCCGATCAGGTCCCGAGGGGTCGCGGCATTGTAATAGCTATCAAGGCCGTAGAA
>NZ_JBNGCU010000183.1:0-1555 GCF_049974945.1 Methanocrinis sp.
ATGATCCTCGCCTGGGAAGAGGAGGGCTTTCCGGGCCGAAAGGTCAAGGGCCTCATCGAAAAGCTTGAGGGGATGGAGAAGGATTTCCCCGGGATCGGGGACCGAATGTCAGAATCTTTTTAACGTATATCGATCCAACTTATAGCCCGAGGGGTAATTGCTCTTGCGCAGAGTCTTATGTTATGTCCTGGCGGCGTTCCTCCTGGTCGCCCTCTACGGCGTGATCTTCATGGAGCTGATGAGCTTTGAGGGACAGCTCGATAACGTCGATCCGGTGACTGCCTTCTACTGGGTGATCACCACCATGACCACCGTGGGGTATGGAGACGTGGTCTTCGAGAGCCTTCCCGGAAGGATCTTCAGCTCCCTGGTGGGCCTCTCGGGGATATTCATCCTCTTCGCGTTGGCCCTGCCCCTGATCGTCATCCCGGGGCTGGAGCGGCTGAGCCGGGAGGTGCCCTCAAAGGCTCCGCCGAAGATGAGGGGCCACATCATCATCTGCGGCTACAACCCCATCGTCGAGGCCCTGGCAGAGAACTTCCGGAGACAAAGGGTCCCCTTCCTGGTGGTCGAGGGGTCGGAGGAGACGGCCCGGAAGATCAGCAAGAAGTATCAGGTGATCTGGGGCGACCCGGCCGAAAAGAGCGTCCTCGCGGGCGCCAACATCAGATCGGCGAAGCTCCTCATCGCCAACGAGAGGGACGAGAGGAACGCCGAGATCGCCCTCACCGCTCGGGAGATCTCAGAGGTGGAGGTGGTGGCCCTGGCCGAAGATCTGGCTCGGGCCCGGTTCCTCAGCTATGCCGGAGCCTCGAGGACCATATCGCCAAAGACTCTTCTTGGTACTTTCATCGCCCAGATCACATCTCCCCCGAGGAAGGGGGTATTTCCGGGAGCGGTCAAGCTCTTCGGAGGCGTTCTTGTGGAGCTACCCATCTATCCGGGAAGCCCTCTGATAGGAAAGGAGGTTCACGACCCGGCCTTGAACGAGACGGGCGCAAGGATAGTGGGGATGTGGCAGAGGGGCAGGTTCGTCTCGATCCCGAAAGAGGAGGTGATCAGGTCCCACTCGGTGTTGATGGCGATGGGGCAGGCCGAGGCCCTTGACCGGCTGAGAGAGCTGACCATCGGGCCTCCTCGGGAAGGGCCGATGATGGTGATCGGCTACGGCGACGTAGGAAGGCGAATCGTCAAGGTCCTCTCCGAGAGGGGGGCGTCCCTCTCGGTGGTGGACAAGAGGGAGCTTTCCGACGTCCCTTTTCGGCACGTCGCCGGAGACGGCACCTCCGAAGAGGTCTTGGTAGAGTCGGGGGCCAAGGAGGCCGTCGGGATTCTGATCATGCTCAACGACGACTCCGATGTTGTCTTCTCCACCCTTCTCGCAAGGAACCTGAACGGCGACGCCTTCATCGTGGCGAGGGCAAACCACGTCAGCTCGGCGGAGAAGATCTACCGGGCCGGCGCCGACTACGTCGCCTCGGTTCCCATAGTGGCAAGCCACATGCTCGCCAGGATCGCCCAGAAGCAGGAGGAGGAGTTCACCATGATCTACGAG
>NZ_JBNGCU010000184.1:0-2371 GCF_049974945.1 Methanocrinis sp.
CATGCCTTACAGAGATGACAAGAAGGGCTGATCGCCGGGAGGTCTACGCCGACCTCAGGGTCCGCGCCCCGCTGGTGGTGAGGGCCGACGGCAGGGGTTTTGGAAAGCTGCTAAAGGAGGCGAAGAAGCCCTACGACCTCGATTTCGCGAGGGCGATGGCGAGGGCCGCGAGAATCTTCGTCCAGGAGTCGGGGCTCGCCCCATCCCTCGCCTTCACCTTCTCCGACGAGGTCAACCTCCTCTTCTCCGAGGCGCCCTTCAACGGCCGCCTGGAGAAGATCGACTCGGTGGCGGCGGGGACTCTCTCGGGCCTCCTCTCCCTCAGCCTCGGAAAAGCCGTGGCCATGGACGCGAGGTCGATCCCCCTCTGTCCCGGCGAGATCACCGATTACTTCGCGGAAAGGCAGGACGAGGCCTGGAGAAACCACGTCTTCTCCAGCGGCTTTTACGTCCTCATCGACGACGGCCTCGCCCCCCACCAGGCGATGGAAAGGCTAAGGGGTCTGAAGGAGGCCGAGATCCACGAGATGCTCTTCTGCCGGGGGACAAACCTGGCCAAGAGCCCGGCCTGGCAGAGGAGGGGCATCCTGATCCGCAGGGAAGAGACGATGGCGGTAGAAGAGGCGGAGGCGGGCGATGGCGGCGAGGAGAGAACCGGAAAGGAAGAGGGAAGGGGCAGAGGGAAGGAGGAGAAGAGGAGGAAGAGGTGGCGGATCGTCGAGGACTGGGAGCCGCCCCTCTTCCGGTCGGACGATGGGAGAAGCCTCCTCGAAGGGATGGTTTCGAGATCTTTAGGAGCTGAAAATGAAGTTCGTGGATAAGGTAGAGGAAGAGGCGAAGAAGGAGACGGGAAAGGAGGCGGCCAGGCCCAAGCAGTTCATCCCTCAGGCCGTGGGCCAGAAGGTGACGATCAGGCTGATGGACGGAAGGCCCCTGATCGCGAAGCTTGAGTCGCACAACAACTACGAGCTGCTCCTGGACGCTGGGAGGGGAAAGAAGATCATCGTCTTCAAGCACGCCATCGGCACCCTGGAGTACGAGGTCCAGGAAGAAGGTCGGTGAAATCCAGTCTACCAACCGCCAGACCTTCTGAGCCGCCTTCCGAGAGCCCCCGGGATCTCGGACCACTCGATCTCGTGCTCGCCCTCGCTGTCGTGGACGATGCATCTGCCGAAAGGCGAGGGCTCGCCCCGCTCGAAGTCCTTGTACTTTCTGACGAGATCTATCGCCTCTCTGATCTCAACGATCTGCCTTATCTTGAGAAGGCCGGCGAGCTTTTGGGAGTCCTCGTGGCCGATCGGGCCGCCGAGCCCCCTGCACAGAGACCAGCGGAGACGGCCCTCCTCCAGGTAAAAGGGGTAGGTTTTGCAGAGGATGGGCCTAGCCTCGTAGATCCTGCACCCCATCTCAGAATAGTATTTGCAGTCCCGGCCCGGTTTTCGGAGGCGCCACTCCAGGGTGTGAAAGTTCCCCTCAACATCCCACTCGCCCTCCAGGGGGGGCTCGGCGACATCCAGCCAGCCTTCGCCGCCCGCCGCGGCCATGATCTTCCTGATCTCGAAGGGGAATAGTGCGACGCTGTTCTCCTCGCCCCGGCAGCAGTCGCCGCACCGCTGGCAGCGAAAGCCGACCCTACCGATCTCGCGGGCGATGGCCTCGGTGGAGAGGCTCTCGGCCCGAGCGAGCTGGAGCGCGAGATCGGCCAGCATATCCTCGACGCAAGCTCGATTCAATGGCCACCCCTAACTCCGTTCCCTGCATACCTCAAGGAAGTTTTCGAGAAGCTGGATCCCGCCCTCGGTGTGGACCACCTCGGGATGCCACTGGACTCCGTAGAGGGGCCGCGTCTCGTGCCTCATGGCCTCGATCTCGCAGACCTCAGACCGCGCCAGAACCCGGAACTCCGGCGGGAGAGAGACCACCTGGTCGGCATGAGAGGCCCAGGTCTTGATCTTTGGGGGAAGGCTCTTCAGGATGTCGTCCTCCTCCAGCACCTCGACATCGACCTCGGCATACCCGCCGACGGTTCCCTTCTCGACCTTTCCGCCGAAGGTCTCGGCCATCAGCTGGAGGCCGAGACAGATTCCGAGGATCGGCATATCGAGCTTTGTCAGATACTCTGAGCAGTTTCCGGCCCTCTCGAGGGCGGGGCCACCGCCGAGGATCAGACCGTCGGCCTCGATATCCTTTGCCTGGGTCTGGTTTGAGATCATCCTCGCTGAAACTAGGTCCCTCACGCTCCGGTGGATCAGGTGGTTGAACTGACCATAGTTGTTTACTACCAGAACTAACATTCTCGCCTCGACTTTCTCGACTTATATTTGGCTTCGGATTTCGGATGATAGATGATAAACGTTACATCTCGTTTTTG
>NZ_JBNGCU010000185.1:0-1049 GCF_049974945.1 Methanocrinis sp.
ACTCCCAGGAGATGGTCCGCCGGTTCGAGGAGATCAAGGCGAAGTTGAAGCGCCAGGAGACCGCGGAGTTCAAGCCTATGGGGGTATCTTTCGAAGTGGTGTAGATGGCTGGTGGGGGCACCGCTCGTTGGTGCAGACGTTCTCCTGCCTGAGAGCCACCATCTTCTCCACTTGGAGGAGGTCTAGCCTCTCCTGGTGGTCGGGGGCTAGGTTGCGAAAATCGGGCCCGGCGACGATCTCGCTGCCATCGAGGAACTTCTTCTCGGTCTGGGTTCCTTTCGAGCTCTTCATTCTTGTTCACTCTAGGGTTATCTTGTCCTGGGGATTGATAAAAACCACAATAATTTAATTTGGTATTATAAACCGACAGCAGTAAAAACGCCAGCTTCAGAACTTAAGGTGCTGAATGGTGGATCGGTCATCTTCAGATACTAATAGATTAAAGAGATAAAAAGAGATAAAAAAATAATCGCCCCAAACGGGGGGCCTATTAGCCACCTTTCTGGCTTTGTAGGCCGATCAGTGTCGGTGCTCTCTGCAGGCGTTCTCGTCGGTGGCCTCTTCGAGGTAGCCCTCTTTCCAGTCGGAGATGGCGTCCCGAACGGTCCCGGTCGCCCCGACGAAGACATCGATCCCGCAACCTTCGAACATCTTGACCGCCTTGGGGCCGAGGCCTCCCGCCAGCATGACGTGGGCGCCTTTGGCGGAGATGATCTCCGGGGGAAGGCCGGTGCCACCCATGTGCTCGCTCGTGTTTCTGACCACCTCGACGTCTCCAGAGTCGATGTCGACTATGGTGAAGGTCTCGGCCCGACCGAAGTGGGCGCATATCAGTTCATCCAGACCCTGTTCTCCCATGGTTGGAACGGCAATTTTCATCTCTTATCACCTGTTTTGACCGCCCTGTCCTCCACCGCCACCGCGACCGCCGCCACGGCCTCCGCCGCGGCCACCACCGCGACCCATCCCGCCTCCTGCGCCCATTCCCGCATGGGCGGAGACCGAGGCGGAAGAGGTTTCGGAGAACTCACCGTTCTTGAACTTCTCTA
>NZ_JBNGCU010000186.1:0-1572 GCF_049974945.1 Methanocrinis sp.
GTCCTCGAAAAGAACAAGCGGGGAAAGAAGATCATCCTCCCCGTCTCCGGTGAGCAGATGCAGGTCCCCGAGAACGTCCGCGTCATCGGGACGATGAACACCGCCGATCGGTCCATCGCCCTCCTCGACACCGCCCTCCGGCGCCGCTTCGGCTTCATCGAGGTGATGCCGGACGCGTCGGTACTGGGCGATTCTGTCGTCGGCGGGGTCCATCTCGGCGAATGGCTCAGTGCCCTCAACCGCCGCATCTGCGAGAGCGTCGGGCGCGACGCCCGAAACCGGCAGATAGGCCACTCGTACCTGATGGAGGACGGAAAGCCGATATCGAACCTTTCGAGCTTCTCTCGGGTCGTACAGGACGAGATCATCCCTCTCCTTGAGGAGTACTGCTACGAGGAGTACTCGACCCTTGAGAAGATCCTGGGCGGGGAGGTCGTAGACGTCCAGAAACAAATGATCCGATGCGAGATCTTTGAGGGTTCGATTGATGGCGAGTTCGTCCGGGCCATGTCGAAGATCTCGAAAGACGGATCTCCACTTTGCCCTTCGCCGATCTCAGGATCATCAGAGCCGGCGGATGGCGAGAGCGATTCAGAGGAAGCCCCAGACGAGGAGCGAACCGATGGCTGAAGATCCGATCTCAGTTTATCTTTCAGAGTGGGAGAGCCGAGGTCCGGAGTCAGATAAAAGTCTGGAGGGCGTTTTCCTCAGGGATGATCCATCTATCCGGAAAACGGCTCAGTACCTATCGGAAAAAGGAATGCTGGAGATATCTGAGCTTCGAAAGGGCATCTTGATCAAATCAAACTCCTACGTCGGAAGGGTAAAGCTCGGCAACCTCCAGATCACCATCCGCCCGAAGATCGAGGACGCACCATTCCTCCAGCTCCTCAGGTACGCCTACGGACTACGAGACCTCCGGCTCTTCGGCCGGACAGATTATCCCCCCGAGTCCCGAACCTTCCAAGACCTTCTCATCCACCAGCTGGCTGCAGAGGCGAACGAGCTGATCTCCCGGGGTCTGCACAGAAAGTACGTCCGCCTCGACGAGACCCTCTCCAGCCCTCGGGGCAGGATCGACATAAAGAGGATAGCACGAGATGGAGGGATCGCCCAGGCCGCTCTCCCCTGCACCCACCACCCCAGGCTCGAAGACTGCCTCGTAAACCAGATCCTCCTGGAAGGCCTCCGCCTCGGCGCAAGGCTCACGGGCGACCTAACTCTGCGGTCCAACCTCCGCCGTCTTGCCGGGCTGATGCAGGACGGGATCTCTCCGGTCAGGCTGGACCTGGAGACGATGGCCCGGCTGGGCCGCCAGATGACGAGGCAGACGGCGGCCTATCGGCCTTCGATATCGATCATTGAGATCCTCCTCGCCGCCCAGGGTCTCTCCCTTGATGACGGCGAGCGAGAGCTTGCGCTCCCCGGCTTCCTCTTCGACATGAACCGATTCTTCCAGGCGCTTCTTTCCCGTTTTCTCCGTGAAAACCTGGCCGGATGCTCGATCCTGGACGAATGCCGGCTCCGGGGGATGATCACCTACCTTCCGGGCAGAAACCCCCTTAATCGGCG
>NZ_JBNGCU010000187.1:0-1991 GCF_049974945.1 Methanocrinis sp.
CCCATCCCCGCGTGGGCGGAGACCGAGGCAGAAGAGGTCTCGGAGAGCTCACCGTTCTTGAACCTCTCCACCACCTCTCTGACGCTCCCTCCGGGGGCGAGGTAGACCTTAACCCCCGCAGCCTTCAGAGTCTCGGCAGCGTTGGGGCCGATGTTCCCGGTGATCAGGGCTTTTGCTCCGGCGTTGGCGATGGTCTGGGCCGCCTGTATACCTGCTCCGCTAGCAGCGCCAGCGCTGGAGTTCGATATCGATTCTGCCTCCATCGTCTCCGCGTCCACGACCACAAAGTAGGCGCACCGTCCAAACCTCGGGTCGAGGGGAGCGTCAAGGCCGGGACCGGCTGCTGTAATACACACTTTCATTTGAAGACTTCCTCGTCAGTTTCCATCTGTTTTCAAGTCCATTTCCAATTTACATCTTTCTGCGATCTTCAGAAGTTCTGAATTCCCGGGTGGAAAACCGATCTCCGGGAACTTCAGAAGCGCTGATCTCGCAGATCGTACGGTTGTTGGTTCTGTCTCACTAATATATGCGACCATCTATTTCAAGGTTGCGCGGATATTGTCTAAATTGGTGGGCCATGGATTTACATGCATCTTCAGAACCGTCTCTCCTCGCGTCCCTTCCCTGAAGGCTTTCTCTCCCTCCCACCTCCGATCACGCTGGCGAAGATCCCTCCGAAGGAGAGAACCGCAAAGGCCCCGAAGGTCGCCTGAGCGCTTCTCGTGAAGAGGTCGATCGCCTCAGGACTGATGGCCACCCGCCCCATGTAGAGGGAGAAGGCGAGCATCACCATCCCCATGCTCAGCATGTGCCCGGAGAGCCTCATCGTCCCCAGGGTCGAGGAGGCGACGCCGTAGAACCGAGACGGAACGGAGCTCATGACGGCGTTGGTGTTGGGGGAAGAGAAGAGGCCGACGCCGAGGCCCAGGATCGCAAGGCTCACCAGAACCGATTCGATCGACGTCTCGCCTCCGAGGTCGATGAGGGTGAGAAGGCTGATCGTGGTCAGGGCCATACCGAGACCTGCTAGAATCTGCGGCCTCATCCGATCGGAGAGCCAGCCCGAGAGGAGGGCAACGAAGATCATCAAGAGGGGCTGGGCTATGAGTATCAGCCCCGCATCCTGGGCGGTGAGCCCCTGGACGTACTGGAGATGGAGGCTGAGGAGAAAGCCCACCCCGAAGGTGGCGCTGTAGTTGATCAGGGCGGCGAGGTTGGAGAGGGCGAAGGCCTTGTTCTCCCGGAAGAGGCCGACCTCCAGGAGCGGGCTCTCCGACCTCGACTCCACCAGGGCGAAGCCTGCGAGGCCCAGAAGCCCCAGCAAGATCAGCCCGCCCCCGACGAGGTCGGGCAGGATGGAGAAGCCGTATATCGTCGCCACCAGCGCCAGAGAGTAGAGGGCCGAGCCGAAGAGGTCGAACTTCTCGCCCCGGGCCTCGGCCACCTCCCCCTTCAGCCGCAGGGCCACCAAAAGCAGCACCATCAGGCCGACGGGCAGATTCGAGAGAAATACCGCCCTCCAGCCGAAGTGAAAGGTGAGAAACCCGCCCAGGGACGGGCCCAGAGTCAGGCCCAGGTAGACGGCCGATACGCTCACCCCCAGGGCCTTCCCCCTCTCCCGGGCGGGGAAGGCGCTGGTGAGGATAGCGGTCCCGGTCCCGAAGATCATCGCCCCGCCCATCCCCTGGGTGAACCGGAAGGCGATCAGCATGGGGGCCGAGGCGGCGAGGGCGCAGAGGAGGGCGGACCCGGTGTACGTCAAGACCCCGCAGGTGAAGACCCGCTTACGCCCATAAATGTCTCCCAGCCGGCCGAAGGGGATGAGGAAGATCGCCGCCGCCAGAACCGCCGAGGTCGCCACCCAGCTCAAGGTCACGGCGTCGAGGGCGAACTGGTCGCCTATCGCCGGGAGGGCGATGTTCACCGAGGAGCCCATGAAGGGGGTGAGAAAGGAGCTGGTCGCCGCCACCACCAGGGCCGCCATCTTC
>NZ_JBNGCU010000188.1:0-1684 GCF_049974945.1 Methanocrinis sp.
CCGGTGTTGACGAACCTGAGCATGTCGATGCTGGGATAAAGCCCCACGATCCTCTCGGCGAGCCTCACCTCGAGCATAGAGGGGGTGCCGTAGAGCCAGCCCCGCTCCAGCTGCTCGACCACCCTTTTCATGACCAGAGGATGCCGATGTCCCAGGATCATGGGGCCGTAGGCGAGACAGTAGTCGATCAGCTTATTGCCGTCCGCGTCCCAGAGGTATGGACCCTCGGCCCGCGAGACGTAGAAGGGGTATGGGGATATGGCCCGGACCGGGCTGCTGACGCCCCCCGGCATCAGCCTCTTTGCGACCTCGAAGAGCTTGCTAGAGGCATCTGAACTCATGAAACATGCACCGGATGGATTGACCAGTTGAAGATTAAAGAACCTTGCGATTAGATGAAATAGTCGTAATAACTTTTGAGCCGTCCTTCAGCCGAAGAAGTGCGGCCGGCCGGGAGAGATCGATGGTTGGGCGGCATGTGATCATCTTCTCGAAAGAGGTCTGCTGATCTCCCTCCAGGCCCGCTCCTCCGCCCTCCTCGAGACCTCCCTCAGAGGGAGGCCGACCTCCGTTGCGATCCTCCTGCAGTCGTCGTGCTCGGCCTTGATCTGGAGGATCTCGTCCCCGAGATAGCTCAACTTCGCCCTGACCGAGAAGGTCCGACCGTCTATCTCGAAGCCGATCGTCCTCTCCTCCCTTTTGGCGACGTACCGGTGAAGTGACGGAAATATCCTGATCCCGAGGCTTCCCGTCTCCCTCATCACTATCCGGGCGAGCCGGTCCATCTCCTCTTTCCTCGCGATCACCTTCACCACGTTCGCGGGCCTCCCCTTCTTCATCAGGGCGGGGACGATGGAGACGTCCAGGGCACCCTCTTCCATCAGGAGGTCGAGTAAGTTTCCTAGAACCTCGCCGGTCACGTCGTCGACGTTCGTCTCCAGCTGGACCACCCGGTCGTGATGATGATGGTCGGCCGGATGGCCAGGCCGTTCCAAAAGCTCGCCCACGACGCCCCGCAGCAGGTTCGGGACCTCGAGATCCCTGGTGCCGGAACCGTATCCCGCGGCGTCGGCCCGGAGGAGGGGGTACTCGCGGGCGGCCTTGTCCGCGAACCCTGCCAGGATCGCCGCTCCCGTGGGGGTCAAGAGCTCCCCCTCCACCGGCCCACCCCTCCAGAGGAGGCCCGACTCCTTCAGGACCTCCAGGGTCGCGGGGGCCGGGACCGGGAGGCGGCCGTGGGCTGCGATGACCGTCCCCGATCCGACGGATATGGGAAGGACTAAGACCTTCTCGACCCCCAGGCTCTCTAGCCCCGCACAGCTTCCGACGATGTCGGCCAGGGCGTCCAGGACCCCGATCTCGTGAAACCGCGCCTCCTCCCGAGCGACTCCGTGGACTCTACCCTCGGCCGCGGCCAGAATCTCCATGATCCTCTGGGCCCGGTCGAGGGCAGAGGGCGGAAGGCTCGAGCCCGCGAGGATCGACCTCGCCTCCGCCAGGGTCTTGTACCTCTTGCCTCCCGCCAGGACCCTCACCCGCGCGGCCCCGATGTGATGCTTCTCGTCCCGAGAGATCTCCAGGCCGCAGCCGACGGACTCTACAGCTGCCCTGACCGCATTGGGGTCTGCTCCCAGGTCCAGAAGGCAGGCCATGATCATGTCGCCGGAGGCGCCCGAGGAGGGGT
>NZ_JBNGCU010000189.1:0-1525 GCF_049974945.1 Methanocrinis sp.
GCCAAAAGCCGAAGCTTCTGGAGAAGCTGAAGAAGTTCGCCGCGGAGAAGAAGCTCGGCATCACCCTCCCCGAGCCGATACCGACCCCCAGCGGAAGCCTGTAGAGGCTCGGGGTGGCCCCAACCCCTCGGGGCATCTCTATTTTTAGTATGATTTCAGAAGATCTGAAGAGGCGAATTGGATGGACGAGTTTCACGATCTGCGGGTTATAAGGGGCAAGAGCACCAGGATAGTCCTGGACAATGGGGAGCTGGACGAGATCTCGGAGAACTTTTTTCAAGGGGCGGCCATCAGGGCCCTATCCGGGGGGTCCTGGGGTTTTGTCCAGACCGAGAGCCTCGACGACCTGGCGGAAGATCTGGCCACGGCAAAACGGGCTGCCCGGAGGATTGCCGGAGACGAGCGGCTAGAGCTCGCCTCTTCCCTGCCCGGCAGAAGCGAGAAGATCCGGGTGAAGAAGGACCCAGGCGACCTCTCCCTGGAGGAGAAGGTGGGGCTGATCCGGGAGGTTGAAGACGCTGCGAAGGTGGAAGGGGTATCCAGCACCCAGGCGGTCTACAACGAGGTCGTCGTGAAGACCAATTATACCAGCTCCGACGGCAGAGACCTCGAATACGAGACGACGAGGCTCGGCTTCTACGTCACCGCCGTGGCGAGCCGGGCGGGCCTCTATCAGGCCGGGATGGAGAGCAAAGCCGGAACATGCGGCCTTGAGCTCTTCGAAGAGGTCGATGCAGTGGGCCTCGCCCGGCGGGCGGGGGAGACGGCTGTCGCCCTGCTGGACGCGAAGGCGCCGAGGGGCGGGAGCTTTCCTGTCGTCGTCGACCAGGAGCTGGGAGGGGTCTTCGTCCACGAGGCGGTGGGCCACGCTGCCGAGGGGGACATAGTCCTGGAGGGGGGATCGATCCTGGAGGGTAAGATCGGCGAGAAGATCGGTTCAGACCTGGTGACGGTCAAAGACGACCCGAGCCTCCCCCTCTATGGCCATTACCCCTTCGACGACGAGGGTTCAACTTCAGGAGAGACGGTCGTGGTCGAGGAAGGCGTTCTTCGGTCGTACCTCCACTCCCGGGAGACGGCCGGAAGGCTGGGCGGCGTCCCTCGGAACGCCAGGGCGCAAGGAAACGCAAGGCCGGTGGTGAGGATGAGCAACACCTACATCGCCCCCGGAGAGGACGGCTGGAAGCTCCCGGAGATTCTGGAGGAGATGAGAGACGGGGTCTACCTTCTGGGGAGCAGGGGCGGCCAGGTATCCACCGCCGAGGGGGTATTCCAGTTCAACGCCAAACGCGGCTACCTGGTGGAGGGGGGAGAGACGACGTCCCTCCTCCGGGACGTCTCCCTCTCCGGCCACATCCTGGAGATCCTGGCGAGGGTCGTGGCCGTAGGAGACGACCTAAAATTCAACAGCGGAAGGTGTGGAAAGTCCGGCCAGCTGGTGCCGGTCAGCGACGGCTCCCCCACCCTGCTCATGGAGGAGGCGACGGTGGGTGGGTCGGGATAGAGCGGAGAATAGGAGCCGAGG
>NZ_JBNGCU010000190.1:0-1947 GCF_049974945.1 Methanocrinis sp.
GCACCACCTCGAAGGGCAGCCCCGCCTCGGCCAGGGCGAGCCCCTCCTCGCCGCCTCTGCCGAAGACGAAAGGATCGCCACCCTTCAGCCTGACCACCCTTCTCCCCTCTCTCCCCTTCTCCACCAGAAGGGCGTTGATCTCCTCCTGGGAGAGCTTGTGGCGACCGGGAAGCTTGCCGACATCGATCTTCTCCGCCCCCTCAGGAGCCCAGCCCAGAATCGAGGGGGAGAGGAGCCGGTCGAATAAGATGACCTCGGCCCCCTCGATAAGCCTCTTCGCCCTCAGGGTCACCAGATCCGGGTCGCCGGGGCCGGCCCCCACCAGATAGACTTTGCCTCTCTCAGATCTCTCCAACTTCTCTCACCGCCTCTTCTGCAAGATCTCGTCCGCCCTTCTCCACGAGCCTGCAGCTCAGCTCTTTTGCCCCCCGGAGGTGATCGGCTGCCGGGACCATCCCCTCGATCCGAACGAACCTCGACCCGTCCAGAGAGAGGACCTCGGCCAGGACCCTCAGCTCTTCTCCCACCAGCCGGGCGTAGGCCGCCATGGGGACGACGCAGGAACCCCCTATCGCCTCCAGGATGACCCGCTCGCACTCGGCCTCCAGCCTCGTGGCCGGGTGGTCGATCTCCCGGACGACCTCCTCTGCCCCCCCTCTCGTAGTCACCACCGCGATGGCCCCCTGGTTTGCGGAGGGGACGAACTTCTCTGGGTCCAGGACGGAGTATCTTGGATGGTAGCCCATCCTCTCGATCCCCGCCTCGGCGAGGACGATCGCCCTGTATCTCCCCTCGGCGAGCTTTCGCAGCCTCGTCTCCAGGTTTCCCCGAAGACTCTCTATGACCAGATCGGGCCTCGCCCTCCGGAGCTGAGATGCCCGCCTCATGCTGCAGGTCCCGACGATCGCCCCCTCCTCCAGCTCCTCGAGGGCTACACCGTCCTCGCTCACCAGGACGTCAAAGGGCGAATCGCGAGGGAGGACGGCGGAGATGACGAGCTCCTCGGGCCTTTTGGACGGAAGGTCCTTCATGCTGTGGACGGCGACTGCTATCTCTCCCGCCAGCATCAGGTCGTCGATCTCCCTCACGAAGAGCCCCCTTCCCGAGACCCGGTGGAGGGGAAGGTCCAGGACGTGGTCACCTTTCGTCTTGACGATCAAAAGCTCCGTCTCTGCCCCCCTCGCCTCCAGAAGGGAGATGGCGGTCTCGGTCTGCCGCAGAGCAAGAGGGCTTCCGCGGCTCCCAACGATCAATCTCTCAGGTTTGACGTATAAGCCTCCAGAGTTTGGTTGATGACGTCATCGGAGTGGGCAGCGGAGAGGAAGTTCGTCTCGAACTGGCTCGGCGGGAGAAATACTCCGGACTTCAGCATCCTTCTCGTGAACTCTAGGTAGCCCGCCTTGTCGCAGTTGAGGGCTTCACCATAGTTTCTCGGAGCGTCTCCGAAGAATATCTTGAAGATGGAGGCGATCCCCACCACCGAGTAGCCGAGCCCGAGGTCTTCGACGATCTCCGATAGGGACCTGCGCAGCTCGTCGCCTCTGGAGTTCAGCCTCTCCAGGACCCTCTCCTTCTCCAGAACGTCCAGGGTCGCCATCCCGGCGGCGAGGGAGGTCGGGCTGCCGTTGAAGGTTCCCGCCTGATATATCCCACCGCTGGGGGCGACCATCTCCATCAGCTCCTGCCTTCCCCCAACGATGCCGATGGGAAAGCCGCCGCCTATTATCTTGCCCAGGGTCGTCATATCGGGGACGACGCCGTAGAAGGTCTGGGCCCCGCCGAGCCCGAGCCGGAAGCCCGTGATCACCTCGTCGAAGATGAGGAGGACATCGTGATCCTCTGTGATGCGCCTCACCCCCTCCAGGTAGCCCTTCTCGGGGAGGATCGGTCCGATGTTTCCCAGGACCGGCTCCATGATCACCGCCGCCACATCGCCCTCGAACTCGG
>NZ_JBNGCU010000191.1:0-1974 GCF_049974945.1 Methanocrinis sp.
AGAAGCTCCTCGCCGATCGTCCTCTTGGAGTAGGGCATCCGGTCGAAGTAGGTGTAGTCCGACTCCTCGACGATCTTTCTTGCGAGGGAGAAGCCGTTGCTGTGAAGGCCGCTGCTTGGAAGCCCGACGATCATGTCGCCTTTTTTTATCTTCTCGCCGGTTATGATGTCCTTCTTCTTGATCATCCCGATGGCGGTTCCCGCGAGATCAAATCCCCGGATGATCTCGGGAAGGGACGCCGTCTCGCCTCCGACGATGCTGAGGTTTGCGATCTCCGCCCCTCTCTCAAGGCCGACTGCTATTTGGGCGGTCATCTCCGGGTCGACCTTCTCCAGGGCCAGGTAGTCGACGAAGGCCAGGGGCTCGGCCCCGATGGCGAGAAGGTCGTTGACGTTCATCGCCATGCAGTCGATCCCCACCGTGTCCCACTTCTTCATCTCGTTTGCGATCAGGACCTTTGATCCGACGCCGTCGGTGGTCATGGCCAGGGCAAACTCCCCCATATCGATCAGGCCGGCGTAGTGGCCGATATCGGTGATGGGGGCACCGATCCCCTTACGTCTGCCGGTCATGACGCCTTTCATGGCCGAGATCGCCCTCTCCTCGGCCCTGATATCGACGCCCGACTGGGCGTATGTCATCCTCTTCATCTCTTCACCCCTTTTCTCTTCCTCTTCGCCTCTTACCTCTTCGCCTCGCCCTCAAGACCGAACTCCTGGTGGAGCTCCTGGACCGCCCTCTCGGCCTCGGCCATGCTGACCACGAAAGATATGTTGTGCTCGCTCGACCCCTGGCTGATCATGAGGACGTTGATCTTCGATCTGCCCATGGCGCCGAAGACCCTCCCCGCCACACCCGGCGTACCCACCATCCCCGCCCCCACCACGGCGATGACGGCCACGTCCTTGTTGTGGGAGATCTCCCGGACGATGGTGGTGGGAAACTCGGCCCGCAGGGCGATCTCGGCGGCCTCGACCTGGGGCTCGTCGACGACGACGGTGATGTTCGCCTCGCTCGACCCCTGGCTGATCATGATGATGTTCGCCCCAGAGCCGGCGAGGGCCGAGAAGGCCCGGGCGGCGATGCCGGGCGTTCCTATCATCCCGGCGCCCGATATCGTCAGCAGGGCCACGTTCCTGGAGAGGGTGACCGCCTTGATCACGTCCTCCTTGGCCGCGCCCTCCTTGACGATCAGGGTTCCGGGGTCCTGGGGATCGAAGGTGCACTTCACCCTCACCGGGATTCCGTTTCTGATGGCGGGCTCGATCGCCCTCGGGTGGAGGACCTTGGCCCCGAAGTAGGACATCTCCATCGCCTCCCGGTAGGAGATAATGGGGATGTTCTTCGCCTCGGAGACGATCCGGGGATCGGTGGTGAGAACGCCGGTGGTGTCCTTCCAGAACCAGATCTCGTCCGCGCCGATGGCTGCCCCTATCAGCGAGGCCGAGAAGTCCGAGCCGCCCCGGCCCAGGGTGGTGATGTTTCCCCCCTCGTCCTCGGCGATGAACCCGGTCACCACCGGGACGCCCTCTAGGGGGGTGAGCCTCGAGGCGAGGAGGTCGTAGGTCTTCTCCAGGGGTTTTCCGTTGCCGTAATCGCTGGTGGTGATGATCCCCGCCTCGCCCCCGGTGTAGTACCTGGAGCCCAGGCCCAGGTCCCTCAGAACACCGGAGAGGATGGGGGCGGCGAGCCTCTCGCCGTAGCTGGAGATCCTGTCGATGGACCGTGGGGAGAGCTCGCCGAGGTAGCAGATGCCGATGTAGGCCTTCTCCAGCTCGCCGAGCCTCTGGATGATGATCTCCTTCAGCTCCTTTACGATCTCAGGGTTCTTCACCGCCTCCATCAGGGCCTGAATGTGCCTTTTGCTCAGCCTGTCCACGAAGGTCACTATATCCTCGACTTTCCCGCCGTTGGCCGATGCCCTGGCGCACTGGAGGAGGTCGTCGGTGACCCCTCCCAGGGCGGAGGTAACGA
>NZ_JBNGCU010000192.1:0-1564 GCF_049974945.1 Methanocrinis sp.
CCGAAAATCGGAGGTGAAAAATATGAATCGCACCATAAAGCTCCTCATGCTCTCGGACATCTTCGTCCTCACCGGCTTCGGCCTGATCCAGCCCATCCTGGCCATCTTCATAAACGAGGGGGTGGCCGGAGGGAACATTCTCACTGCGGGGGTGGCCAGCACCCTCTTTCTGGTGACCAAGTCCCTGGTCCAGCTCCCCTTCTCCCGGCACATCGACGAGAGCGAGAAGAAGACCAGATGGCTGATAGTCGGAACCGCCCTGATCGCCGCCGTCCCGGTGATGTACATCTTCATAGACAACATATATCAGGTCTACCTGGCGGAGACGCTCTACGGCATCGGAAGCGGCCTCGCCTACCCCACCTGGGTCGGGCTCTGGAGCCAGAACCTGAACCCAGGAAGGGAGAGCTTCGAGTGGTCGGTCTATTCCACCTCCACGGGCCTGGGAACCGCCGCCACCGCGGCCGTCGGAGCCGCCATAGCAAGCCTCGCGGGCTTCACCGCCACCTTCATCCTGACGGGATTGATGTGCCTTTTGGGATGCGGCATCCTCTTCATGCTGGACCAAGAGAGCGCTTCAGGAAGAAGAGTGGTCGCCATCTCCAAAGAGAGGGAGAGCAGATCCAAGCTCGACTGACCCAGCCCGGACTGAGCCTTTAAAATCGATATTCTATATTCCGATGGCTATTTAGTCGAGGATCTCCTTCTCGCCTCCATGGCAGGAGAGCTCTTGGATCGGTTTCGGGGCTGCATGCTGGGGCTTGCCGTCGGCGACGCCCTGGGGATGCCCGTAGAGGGGCTGACGAGAGAGGAGATACGGGGCCGGCTCGGCGAGGTCCGGGAGATGGTCGCCCCGACCCCGGATCACTTTCATTGCGGCCTCGCGCCCGGCCAGTACACCGACGATACCGAGCAGACTCTCCTTCTGGCGGAGACGATAATCGAGTCTGGCTTCTTCGACGTCGAGAGGTTCACCTCGAAGCTGGCCGACTGGGGCAGGGCCTGGACGGCCGATCCCTCTCTGAACCGGGGCGTCGGATGGACGAGCATGACGGCGATCCAGGATCTTTTGAGGGATCGGCCCTGGCAGGAGGCGGGCCTTCCGACGCCCACCTGCGGCTCGGCGATGAGGACCGCGCCGATCGGCCTCGTCTACCACTGCAACCTCGACCTCGTCGCGAGGTACGCCGACCAGCAGAGTCTACCCACCCACTCTTCAACCGCTGCCAGGGCCGGGTCGGTCGCGGTCGCCGTCGGAGTCGCCCTCTCTATCCTCGGCTTTTCTCCCGTCCGGGTCCTGGAGATGGCCGCCGCCTTCTCCGAGAGGATCGATCGGGATTTCGCCCGCCGCCTTTCTATCGTAGAAGAGCTCCTCGACCTCGATCCGCCAGAGGCGCTGGCAGAGACCGGAACATCGCCGATGGTGACGGAGACGGTCCCCGCCGCCTTCTACTGCCACCTCAAGTTCGAGCCCGAGGATGCCCTGACAGCGGCCGCCTCCTCGGGCGGAGACACCGACTCCATCGCCTCCATCGCCGGGGCCCTGGGAGGGGCGTACCGGGGC
>NZ_JBNGCU010000193.1:0-1127 GCF_049974945.1 Methanocrinis sp.
CCTGGAGGAGAGCCTGAAGGCCTTCGAGAGGGGCGTCTCTCTGGTGCGAAGATGCAACTCCCTCCTGGACGGGGCGGAGCAGAGAATAGAGATCCTGGCCGGAGAGCTCCCGGAGGATCTGACGAGGTGATGTGACGGTGATCTGTCGAGGCGTATTGACCGTCTCGTTCTTCGTTTTGTTGGAGGTTTAGTTCTATGAGTTTCGCTGATCTTACAGAGAAGGACCTTCTCGCCGACGAGAAGAAGGTCTTCGGACGGATTATAGACATGTGGAGCCTTGGGACCCCCGAGGATCCCTACTCGAGCAGCACTGAGTCGAAGGTGATCAAGTACGCTGAGAAGGACGGTCTATCCGAGGAGCAGATCCTGGGGGTGCTCAAGTCCTTGGAGGAGAAGGGCCTCATTCACAGGGAGCAGGTGAGGAAGAAGACGATCATTAAGTACAGGGTCGAGGCCCACCACATAGTCAAGGAGCTTCAGAAGACGACTTACGTCGACAGCAGGTACAAGTTCACCCCGCCGCACCATTCGGGCCCCGGATCAAAATGAGCGAAGAAGGCGAAGAGGGCAGCGCGTTCACCAGGCGTACCGTCTCCCTCCTGGAGGCGGGGGAGCCGGTGAAGATCGTCAGCTTCGGCGACTCCATCACCGCGGGCTTTGCGGTTCGAAGGGGCTTCGACCACTTCTGGCTTGAAATGCTCAGGAAAAAGTACCCTCGAGCCGAGATCAGCCTCAATAACGAGGGGGTCTGCGGCGCCACCAGCTTCGACGGCCTGGCCAGGCTCGACTGGTCGGTGATCGCCCACGCTCCCGACCTGGTCACGGTCAACTTCGGGATTAACGACATGTATATGGGGATCCGGCTCGGCGAGTTCAAGAGCAACCTGATCGAGATCACAGAGAAGATTCTGGAGGGATCGAAGAGCGAGATCTTGCTCCTCAGCTCCGAGCCACTGACAACGCCCCGGTTCGACCGGATCGTCCTCAGCTACTACCAGTCCCTCGAAGACGTCGCCGAGGAGATGGGGGTGGGCTTCGTCGACGTATACGGCGCCTGGATGAGGCGGGTCGCCGAGGGCGTTCCCCTCGACTCTCTGATCCTTCCCGGCCTCGACCACCCGAACGAG